>JAMOBJ010000040.1 GCA_039908095.1 Nitrospirae bacterium YQR-1 | reverse complement strand
GAGCGACAATCCAGTCTTTTCTCTGCATCATTAGATGATAAAAAAACTCTGCCGGAGTTAACTACATAAGCATTTTTCTATTACTTCTTTTAAATTATCGTTGATTTCATCAAGGGTTTCAGCTTGAGAATGTGCTCCCGAAAAACCAGGAATGTATCCTATAAATAAACTCATATCTGAAAAACGTTTAATCACTGAGGAGTTTGCTGGAGTATAATTATAAAAAAGCTGTTAGATTAGGTAATTTGGTGGCGGGGGGCGGATTTGAACCACCGACCTTCGGGTTATGAGCCCGACGAGCTACCGGACTGCTCCACCCCGCGGCAAATTTATTATCGTTCTCTGCTTAGACTGCCAAAACAGCAACCACACTTAGTACTGTAACATATTAAAACATAAATGTCAAACCATTATATAATCTTTTTATATATTTATTTTTTGTTTTTTCTGAAAATTCTTCCCCCACCCCTCCCGTCAAGGGAGGGGGAAAAGAATGGCATATCGCTATGTGTGCGGTGAAATAAACTATCCTTTAAAAACAAACACTTACAGAGAGCTCTTTAGGCTAAGCCTTCCTTATAATAACTTATTTAACCTTAATGTCTTTGGAATTATCCCAGAACCCGTGAATATTGCAGAAGCCGGCGGCAATGAGTGTCCCGGATTTTTTAGTTTTCATAGAAGCCGTCACACTGTGATGAGTATAGACGGGGCCTGCGTTTGCACCCTCTGTTGACTCTCCGTGGGCGGTAAATTCAAAGTTACCGATTTGATAAGAGAATTTTTCAGCCTCAGGCTTAAAAAACAACTGTATCCATCTTATATGGTGCTCAGTAGTGTTAGGATGGCCGATTTCCTTTCCAATAGACACTTTTACGTCAAAGACCTCATCGGCACCAACCTCATCGGCACACTCTATGGCAGGCACATGCTTTTCACCCTTCCAGTCACCACTTTGAAAAATATCACCAACTTTAGACATAACATTTCCCCCTTTTTATGTTTTTCTTTATACATCTCTATGTGACAATAATACCATATTTTTACTAAGAATTTAAAAACTTATATTTACAGATTTGCCAAATTACATCAGTAATTGTTATTTTATGCGGTGGTACAATTGAAAGTTTTAAGGAACTATCCGCTGTCGGAGCTAACAACGTTTAAAATAGGCGGCGGCGCCCGTTTTTATGTGAGGGCGGAGAGCGTCTATAATGCTTATGAATCAATTGATTTTGCCAGGCGGCATGGTATTCCTTTTTACGTTTTAGGCGGGGGCAGTAATCTTCTGGTAAGTGACAGCGGTTATGACGGTCTGGTTATTCATATGTCAAACACGGAGTCGGAAACAATAGAAGATGGTGACACTGTTTATAAGACCTGCGGGGCGGGAGTTTTATGGGATAATTTTGTCAGCGGCTGTGTGAATGAAAACCTCTTTGGAGTTGAGTGCCTCTCGGGAATACCCGGCACAGTAGGCGCCTCGCCGGTTCAAAACATCGGGGCATACGGGCAGTCCGTGGAGAATCTGATTTCTGAGGTAACCGCTGTTGATGTTGCCACCGGAAACATTGTTAAGTTTAGTAACGCAGACTGTAAGTTTGCCTACAGAAAAAGTTTTTTTAACTCAGAGGGGTTTGGTAAGTACATTATTGTATCGGTAAGATTTATTTTAAAACGCACCGGCAGGCCAAATGTTAAATACCATGATTTAGAGAAATACTTTTTAGAAAATGCAAATATAACATTGCACGAGGTCAGAACGGCCATATTGAAAATCAGGGAGTACAAGGGAATGCTGCAAATGGACGGCTATCAGAGATTTAAGTGTGCCGGATCATTTTTTAAAAATCCTGTGGTTGCAGCCGGCCTTTTTGATGATTTACAAGGTGTATTAAATCACAAAATTCCACAACGGAACTGGTCTTGGCCACAGCCTGACGGAGATGTAAAAATCTCAGCCGCTTATCTTATTGAACACTGTTTTGGTAAGGGCTACAAAGCCGGAGATGTAGGGTTATCACCTAATCACACACTTGCAATTGTCAACTACGGCGGAGCAACGTCAGCCGATGTGCTCAGCTTCGCAAAACTCATTGAAGATACGGTCTTTGAGCGCTTTAAAGTAGTCCTAACCCGTGAAGTGCAAATCCTTTAATACCAAGTTGCAGTCAAAAGAGTAAAATTAATATGGTTCCTTTCCGTTTTGTGTGGGTAAAAGAAAGAACCATTTTTTAAAAATTTTACTTGACATCACGGTTGCTTTAGGGGAGACGACAAGGAGCTTTCGACGAAGCCAACAAAGTTAATCGAATGAATGCAGCTTGGTATTATGCCCTTTTATCTCTGTAATTGACTAGTTGTCTTAATTTATCTGCAATATCTACAGATTTCATTAACGATGTTCCAACCAGTATTGCGTCAACCCCGGCCTCATCCAGTGCTCTGACATCCTGATGGGTTTTTATGCCGCTTTCACTTACCACAATTATTCCGCAGGGGATATCTTTTACCATATCCAACGTTGTTTTAATGTCAACTTTCATAGTCTCAAGGTTGCGGTTGTTAATTCCGATTATCGGAGCGTTGTGGTACATTGCCATATCCAGCTCTTTTAGGTTATGTACCTCAAAGAGGACATGAAGTGTCAGCTCTGAGGCAAGTGCCAGCAACTCCCCCGCCTGAGCCCTGCTTAGAGCGGCTGCTATTAAAAGAACAGCGTCGGCATCGGCGGAGCGTGACTCGTAGAGTTGATAAAAATCAAAAAGAAAATCCTTTCTTAAAACCGGCACCGTCACCTGCCTCTTTGCTTCCCCTATGTACTGTAAAGCACCCATAAAGTAGTCCTCCTCGGTAAGAACGGAAATTGCCGAGGCCCCCCCTGCCCCGTATATGCCGGCTATCTGCAACACATCAAAATCACTGCGTATCAGCCCCTCTGAGGGAGAGGCACGCTTTAACTCGGTTATCACCCTCACTGCCTGAGCAGGTTTCTCTCTTTTCAGAGCTGCATGAAAATCACGAGTCGGTGGCCTGTCACAGGACTTTTCAATTAAGTCCTGCTGAGGATTTAATTTTTTTTGGGAAAAGAGGCGTTCCTTTTTTTTGCTGATGATTTCTTTAAGAACGCTCACAGAATACTCAAATCATTCCTTAAACGGCAGATAAACGGAAAAAACCGAGCCTGTACCCGGGGAACTTTCCACGTGTATCATTCCACCGTGTTCAGTGATGATTCTTCTGGTTATGGGTAGCCCAAGCCCGGTACCGCGTCCCATTTCCTTTGTTGAAAAAAACGGTTCAAATATCATGTTGACTTTTTCCGGGGGAATTCCTGTGCCTGAGTCCTCTATGATAATCAAAGCACATTTAACGTTATCTTTAACAGTGGATTCGGTTTTTATTTTTATTGAGCCGCCCTCACACGGCATTGCATCTATGGCATTTGTGACCAAATTGTCAAACACCTGCCGTATCTGAGTTCTGTCAAGCTTAATAAGAGGCAAATTACCGGCGGTGAAGTAAACTTTAATGGATTTTTCCGCCATTGTTTCACTGTAGTTTCTAATCGTTTCCGCCATTATCTCGTTTATATTCTGAAGGCTAATGCTGTGGCTCTCACCTCTGGAGTAAGAAAGAATGTTTTTCAGAATTATCTCCAGCCGTGATGACTCTGCACTGATTACATCGGCATATTCCCTCTCTTTTGTTCCCTCTAAAACCATCTTGTGCAGTCTCCTGGCAAAACCGCCGATAGCGGTAAGAGGGTTTCTGATTTCGTGTGCAACACTAGCCGAGAGTCTGCCCAATGCAGATAGTTTCTCTGAGTGCATCAACTGTTGCTGCAGTTTTTGCTTTTCAATTTCATTTCTATTTTTTTCCATCATACCGGCTATTGAATCAGCTACCGCCCGCAAAAATGCCTCTTCCATGTGGTTTCTCTTGTGCCCTGCATCTACGTAGAGATTAATTACTCCCAGTAACTGGGAACCCTTCTGGATAGGCACACAGTAATGGCCGTGGTCTTTCATCCCCTCATATCCTACGTCGTGTCTGTCGTCTAAATGGCCGACGAAAATTATTTCTCTTGTCAGAGCACATCTGCCGCACAGACACATTCCGGCAGGCACGTTTTTACATGTCTGCTGTAAAAAATCCGACAGCCCCCTGACACTAACCATATTCAGTGACGATGTAACGTCATCGTAGGTAAATATCGAGCCCTTTGACTGCAAGGAAAGCCATGGGATGGAAAGAACCAAATCGAGTGTCTTGTCCAGCTGCTCAATTAAGGAAATAGGTTCAAGGGCTATTTTTAAAACAAGATTAATTGCAGCCTGAGTTTGATAGTTTTTCCTGATCTCATCTTCCATGCGTTTACTTTCCGTTATGTCCTCACGCATTTCAATGGCGGCAAGAATCTTTCCTTTTTTATCTTTTACCGGCGTGGACACTATCCGGTAGTGTATGTTACCGTCTTCCGATTTTGTAATGATTTCGTTAAGCTGCCCATCTTCCAAAGTCAGACAGGTCGGGCAATACGAGCAGAGGTCATCTTTGTGGTTGGGGCTTATTTGCCGGTAATCCACAGGAAGATTATCTGTCTGCAGCCACGGAAACCACAGCTTCATTTGCTTATTGACGGAGAGTATCTCCAGTGCCGGATTTATCAGGGCAATTCCAATATTTATATTATCTATAAGGCTACGGTATTTTTCCTCCGACGCCCTAAGACCAAGTTCCGTCAGCTTTCTTTCGTTTATTTCGTCTAAGAGTTTTTCATTCAGCGTTTTAAGTTGAGCGGTTCGTTCATCAATGCGTTTTTCAAGGTCATTCTTTGCCTGCTCAAGTGACTCCTTAGCTTCCTTAAACTCAGTTATATCACGTGAGATACCTATCGTACCTATTATGTTTCCACCGCTATCGTACCATGGCACTTTGTTGGCTAAAATGTGGACTTTATCCCCTGTTTTACGAACCAGAGTCTCTATGTTGCCAACCATCTGCTTACCGGTTTGGATAATCTCGTCCTCCAGCGCTTTTACAGCAGCTGCATGGTCGGGGTTAAGGAAGTCAAAATCTGTCCTGCCGGTCATTGCCTCCGGTGTTGTTGACGAATTGCTTGCTTTGGCCTTGTTTACCATCACAAACCTACCCTCAAGATCCTTGAAATATATGGAATCGGGAACATTATCCATCAGCACTCTGAGAAGCTCATATTCTTTGAGTACATTGCTTGTTTCCTTGTAGGATGGAAGCGGCTTATCCTGTGGTATCTCTGATTGTAATAAGAACTCTGGAAATAACACTTTTTCACCGTCTGTTCCAACATCAGCAATTATCAAACAAGGACAGACGGTTTTATATAAATCAAGCGCCTGTTGTGGCGAATTTGCTCTGACTATTTCATAACCCAAGCCCTGTAATGTGCCGGATATCTCCGGCAACGGATTTTCATCAGATGATATAATCAGCGCTTTCTTGTCTACCATGCCGGTATTTTAGTAGATATTGCTAAAAATTAGCAACATTAAAAAGGTTTCTGTAATAGCAAAATGAAAATGTCCGGTTACATGTGGAAAACACAGATTATTTCATTCTTGTAATGCCTCCATAACATAGTGCGTTTGCCCTGAGGGAAAAGATGATCTCCTTGCTATTTTGCATGGGAATAGTTTATTATCTTAAATCATGACGGCATTATTTGATACAAACAATCGTGCACCGGATATTATTTCCAAACTGTCGGGTATTGTCAGGTAGCCCTCCCTTGCCGGGGATTATTACCAGCCCCCTTAATAAAAGAAATGAAATGCCCCATTTTTTAAGAAGGAGAACTTAATGTTTAAAAACATGAAAATAGGAACTCGTATAGCGATAGGGTATTTACTTATATTGTTTGTCTTTCTTCTACTGTCCTTTTATTCGATAGGCAAGCTGGATTACAGCACTGATCAAATAAGGAAACTCTATGAACACCCATTCACGGTAAAAAGTTCATTGCTTTCCATCGATGCAAATACTACCAGAATCAGATTTCTACTAAGAAAAGCATACCTTTCTGCTGACAACAATGAAGTTATGGAGATTAAAACGCAGATATCTGTTATTGAACCAGAAATAATAAGCGCTCTGGCATCTGTAGAAAATCGGTTTTTGGGTGATAAAAATTTAATAAAACAAATTCGTGTTAATTATGACAGATATATTTCATTTCATGTGAATTATTTCGATCTGCTCTTACATGGTAAAAAAGATGAGGCTTTGAAGCTCTTAGATACTAAGATGTATTCTAATGCTGCAGAGAATGAGAAGTTAATAAAAGAAGCGATAGATTTTGCCACGAGGAAAGCGCAGTGGTTTTACGAAAACACTCAGAAAACAAACGATGAAACCAAAAATATATTATACTTTATTTTAGCCGGCACAATATTGTTAAGCTGTGTCTTTGGGGTTATTTTTACAAGAAGCATCACTACTCCTATTTATAAGTTAACAGAGACAACCAAAGAGGTGGCCTCAGGTAATTTAAATGTAAACATAGACGTCTCTGCGGCGGATGAAACCGGCCTGCTGGCCAAATCGTTTCAGCTTATGATGGACAGCTTACGGAAAGTATTATCGGAGCGGGATGCTGAGAACTGGAAAAAAACGGGATATGCCAAAGTAAGCGAAATAATGCGGGGTGAGCAGGATATCATCACTCTTTCTCAAAACCTGATAACGTATATTTCCGAGTATCTGGGAGCTCTGATAGGGGCGATTTACCTGACACGGAAAAACCAAAACATCCTGAAGCTAACCGGCACATATGCGCACAACAAGAGAAAGGGGTTGTCTAACGAGTTTGCCGTCGGCGACGGATTAGTTGGGCAGTGTGCCCTTGAAAAACAAAGCATACTACTTACCAATGTGCCTGAGGATTATATAAAGATAATGTCGGGGCTGGGCGAGAAAGTGCCCTCAAACATACTGGTTACGCCGTTTATTTATAATGATGAGGTTAAAGGTGTAATAGAGCTGGGGGCATTTACCGCCTTTACCGAGCATCAAACAGAGTTCATGAAATCGGTTTCCGAGACCATTGCTATAGCCTTCAGCGTTGCTCAAGCTCAACAGAAAACTAAAGAGCTATTAGAAATAACTCAGAACCAGGCTGAAGAGCTTCAGGCTCAGCAGGAGGAGCTGATAGCCAACAATGAGGAACTGGCTGACCGGGCGCGGATTCTCAGGGAATCCGAAGTCAAGCTTCAAGAACAGCAGGAGGAGCTCAGACAGGCCAACGAGGAGCTGGAGGAACACGCAAAACTGATGGAAAAACAACGGGATGAGATAAAGAAAAAGAACATGGAGCTTGAGAAAAATCAGGTGCTTAACCTTCAAAAAACCAGAGAGCTTGAAATAACGGGCAAGTATAAATCCGAATTTCTGGCAAATATGTCACACGAGTTAAGAACTCCGCTTAACAGCATACTACTGCTTTCCAAATTTCTCTTTGAAAACAAAGACGGCAACCTTACTGAAAAACAAATGGAATGTGCCGCTACAGTGCACTCCTCGGGCAAGGACCTGCTGAGTCTGATAAACGATATTCTGGATCTGTCAAAAGTTGAGGCAGGCAAGGTTGAGCTGCATATAGAGGCTATTGAGGCTGAGAGGGTGAAAGCATTCATAGAGAGCAATTTCCTGCCTTTTACTGAAGAGAAAAACCTTTCTCTGCACGTGGCCATATCAGATAATGCTCCAAAGTACATTCATACCGATATTCAAAAAATGGAGCAGATACTTAGAAACCTGCTGTCAAATGCCGTCAAGTTTACAGAAAGCGGCTCTGTCACGGTGACAATAGGCAAGGGTGCGATTAAAGGGCACAGTGGCGGCGTATTGTCTGTGTCCGTTTCGGACACGGGTATTGGAATTCCGCCGGATAAGTTGGATGTGATTTTTGAGGCATTCAAGCAAGCCGACGGAACTACGAGCAGAAAGTACGGAGGCACAGGGCTGGGGCTTACAATTTCCAAAGAACTGGTTAAATTGCTAAGAGGCGAGATGGTAGTTAAAAGCGAGTTTGGCTCCGGCAGCACCTTTACCATACATATTCCTGACTTACAAAACCTAACAGATGCCGAGATAAGCCCTGAGGGCCCGGGCCGGGCTAAACCTCACATCCCTGATGAGCAGCCTTTAAAAAAAGAAATCCAACTGAAAGGCAAAACGTTGGAGGACGACAGGGAGAGTCTGTCAGCGGATGAGAAGTCAATTTTAATAATAGAAGATGACACTGTGTTTGCTAAAATCCTCCTGGATATAAGCCGTGAGCGAGGGTATAAGGGTATAGCGGCACAGGACGGAGCAGGCGGCGTTGATTGCGCACACAAATATAAACCCAGTGCGATAATTCTGGATATGGGGCTTCCGGACATTGACGGCTGGACGGTAATTGAGCGGTTGAAGGACTCCTCAGTAACACGCAGCATCCCGATACATATAATATCGGCATCTGAAAAAACAATAGACGTTCTTAAATCCGGCGGTATCGGGTTTTTAACAAAACCTGTCAACATGGAAAAGATTAATGAAGTGTTTACCAGACTGGAAAAAATATTTTCGGGGAAAACCAGGCAGATTCTTGCAGTCAGCCTGGACACTAAACAGGCTGCAACTCTAAAGGAACTATTAAGAAATACTGATGTGGAAGTAGATTATGTACCCATAAAAGAGGCGCAGCATGCTCTGGAGTTAAATCTATACGATTGTCTTATATTGAATTTTACCGGCGATGAATCCGCTGCTTTTGATTTTCTGGATAAAATAAAAAGCACTGAAACCTTCAATAATATACCGGTGATAGTCTTTAACAGCTTACAGTTAAGCTCAGAGAATGAGATAAAGCTTAACCTGTATGCACGTAAAATAGTGCTTAAGATCGTAAAATCCCACGACAGGCTGTTTGACGAAATAGTGCTTTTTTTACATTTGCCACAGTCGCAATTACCGGAGGAAAAGCAAAAAATACTTATAAAAGTACATGATAAAGAGCATATATTTAAAGACAGAAACATACTGATAACCGATGATGATTCAAGAAACGTTTTTGCATTATCCGGCATTCTTCAGGAGGAGGGAATGAACGTGGCTATTGCGAAAAACGGAATAGAGTGTCTCGATATTTTAAAGAAAAACGATACAATAGAAGTTATATTGATGGACATAATGATGCCTGAGATGGACGGTTATGCTGCGATAAAAGAAGCAAGAAAAATACGCCGTTACAGGGATATTCCTATAATAGCGCTGACGGCAAAGGCAATGAAAGAAGACAGGATAAAGTGTATCGAGGCCGGGGCAAACGATTATCTGTCCAAACCGATTGATAAAGACAGACTTCTGTCTCTGTTACGAATTTGGTTATACCGGTAAAACAGGAGGCCTCAGCAGATGGACTATTACGAAACGGACGAGAACGAGAATTTGGAAATAACGCTTCTTCTTGAGGCAATATACTCCAGGTACGGGTATGATTTCAGAAATTATGCAAAGGCCTCAATTAAAAGGAGAATAAAGCACAGGATGTCCGTTGCCGGAATTAGTAAAATAACGGAGCTCATTGAAAAACTAATATATGACAGGCGGTTTTTTACAGAGCTGCTTGGGGATTTTTCGATAAGCACAACAGAGATGTTCAGAGACCCTGCTTTTTTCCTTGCTTTAAGAAAAACGGCAATTTCTGAGCTGAAACGTTTGCCGTATATAAAAATCTGGGTTGCGGGCTGCTCAACCGGCGAGGAGGTGTATTCCCTCAGCATAGTTTTGGAGGAAGAGAACCTTTACGATAAATCCATGATTTACGCAACCGACTACAGCGAGCAGTCCTTAAATAGTGCAAAGAAGGGTGTCTTTAGCCTGAAGTCACTTAAAAAATATGCCGCCAATTATATACAGGCGGGCGGTATTCAGTCATTCAGTGATTATTTCACTACAAAGGGCGACTCCGCTGCAATTGCTCAGCCGTTAAAACGAAACGTGGTTTTTTCGATACATAACCTGACAACAGACGGAGTGTTTGGAGAGATGAACGTCATCCTCTGTAGAAACGTGTTGATATATTTTAACAGGGAGCTGCAAAACAGGGTGTTTGGATTATTCACGGAATCGCTGGTGCAGGGCGGCTATCTGTGTCTGGGTTCAAAAGAAACTATCAGGCTCTCAACATTTTCCGACAATTATACGCTAGTTATGGAAGATGAAAAGATATACAAAAGAAACGGCTGCCCAATTTCATATTCTCCAAAAAGTGATAACAAACCGGATGTAACGCCTGAGTTTGTTGCAAGGAGCATAGAGTTGATAAAAGACGTGAAAGCAAAAATAGAAGAGCTGGAGAGGCTTATTCGTTGTGTCGGCTCTCAGTCCGGTAAAGGCCCTGCATGAAATATGAGGCGGTTGTAATAGGAGCCTCCGCAGGCGGCCTTGATGCGCTTAAAACACTGCTGGTAAATTTACCGGTTGATTTTCCCCTTCCCATTGTAGTTGTGTTACACTTGCATCGGGATACAAAAGACGAGTTGATAAAATTTTTAAGCACAGAGGTGCAGCTAAAAATCAAATATGCCGAGGATAAGGAAAAAACCAGGAAAGGCTGCGTATATATAGCGCCGCCGGATTATCATCTGTTGGTGGAAGACGACAGGACATTTTCGCTATCTGTGGATGCGCTTGTCAACTATTCCCGTCCCTCGATAGACGTGCTTTTTGAAAGCGCATCGGATGTATTTCGTGAGCATATTATTGGTATAATACTAACAGGGGCTAACAGTGACGGCAGCGTGGGGTTAAAGAGGATAAAGGAAAGAGGGGGGATGGCGATAGTACAAAATCCTCAAAGCGCGCAATATCCGGCAATGCCGACTGCAGCAACAGCGGAAACAGAGGTAGATTATATTTTAGATATTGAAGCGATTGCAGATAAAATACAGGAAACACTTATGATTTGCTGTGACACAGGACGATGAAAATTATCACTGTGTGCCTGCCCCTACAAAAGGACTGGATTACCGCTCATGGGCGGCAATGAGGGATGGGGCTCCGCTTTCAGGGGAATCCCCTTTAGCGGAAGTCATTCCTTTTACGTCATTGCCGTGAAAACGGCAATCCAGTTTTTATTGGCAGGGTCACACACAAAGACATTATGAACTATTGTGGTGAGCGTTTATGCAAAACATTTTAATAGTTGATGACAGAGAAGAAAATCTTCTTGTACTGGAAACTCTCCTTGAGCGTGCTGATGTAAACATCATAAAGGCGCTAAACGGGAAAGATGCGCTGTGGAACCTCCTGAGTCATGACTTCGCCCTTGTAATACTGGATGTACAGATGCCTGAAATGAATGGCTTTGATGTAGCAAACCTAATCAGAAGCAACAAAAAAACAAAGACTCTTCCAATAATTTTTATAAGCGCTTCAAGCAGAGATGAACAACTTGTTTTTAAAGGCTATGAAAGCGGCGCCGTAGATTACTTGTTAAAACCGATAGACGATAAGATTTTAATTAGTAAGGTAAATGTATTTCTGGAACTTGACAAGCAAAGACAGTTAATAACGGAACAGTCGGAACAACTGCGCAAAGCAAACGAGAAGCTGGAAAAGTCGTTGTCATTATTACATTCAACTTTGAATTCTACCGCAGACGGTATTTTGGTGATAGGAAAGGACCGGAAAGTAACGACTTATAACCACACTTTTGTAAAAATGTGGAACATTCCCGATGACATTCTTTCCTCCAAAGACGACCATACAATACTGTCATATGTTTTGTCACAATTGAAAGACCCTGATAGTTTTATAAATAAGGTAAATGAATTGTATAACCAACCGGAAATGGAGAGTTTTGACATTATAGAGTTTAAAGACGGACGGTATTTCCAAAGATATTCACTTCCACAGAAAACAACTGAGGAGGTAATCGGCAGAGTTTGGAGTTTTCATAATATTACAAAAGAAAGACTTGCTGATATTAAACTCAGAGAAAGCGAGGAATTGTTCAGGACGACTTTTGAAAATGCGGCGGTGGGAATTGCCCATGTGTCGCCGGAGGGGAAATTTATCCGAGTAAATGATCGTTTTTGTACAATAATGGGATATGAAAAAGAGGAAATGTTATCTATATCATTTCAACAGATAACGTATTATGATGATTTAAAAAAGGATATAGAATTAATCAAACAGACGCTTTTAGGGCAAAGAAATAACTTCTCCAGGGAGAAACGATATATAACAAAGCAGGGCGGTATAATTTGGGGCATGGTAACAGTATCACTTGTCCGTGACAATTCAGGTGCTCCCATGTATTTTATTGCGGTTATCGAGGATATAACGGCTAAAAAGGACGCTGAAGAGGCACTTGAAATAGAGAGGGACAAACTTACAAATATAATGCAGACACTGGATGATGGAATTTACATAGTTAACAGCAAATATGGTATAGAGTTTGCAAACGCTGCTATTATTAAAGAGTTTGGTGAAATAAACGGCCGCAAATGCTATGAATATTTCCATAATGGGACGCAGCGATGTTTATGGTGTAAGCTGGATGATGTATTTTCAGGAAAAACTGTTACATGGGAGTGGGTTTGCCCAAAGAACCAAAAAACATACTCACATTTTAATACTCCAATAAAAGGCATTGACGGCACAATATCCAAGTTTACATTAATTCATGATATTTCAGACGTTAAACATGCACAGGCAACAATGACAAGGGAGCTGGATTTTCAGAGGACAGTTGCAGAAGTGTCTGAAACGCTGCTATCCCCGGAGAAAAGTGTTTTCGATATTGCAGAGATAGTCCACAAACAGGCCATGAAGCTTACCGGAAGCTCACATGGATATGTGTCTGAGATAGATCCAAAAACAGAGGAACTCGTAGGACACACGTACACCGACATGGCAAACCAACAGATATGCAGGGTAAATACTATATTGCACAAGATTGCTTTACCCAAAGGCAAGGATGGCTATAACGCACTATGGGGACACGCATTAAATAAAAAAGAAGGGTTTTACACCAATAATCCTCCGGCGCATCCAACTTTTAAAGGGTGCATTCCCTCAGGACACGTTCCGTTAGAGAGATTTCTCTCTGTCCCTGCAGTGATAGGAAATAAGCTTATAGGGCAGATAGCGCTGGCTAACTCAGAAAAAGACTACACAGATGATGATTTAAATGTCATACAACGTCTGGCTGCCATTTACGCCATTGCTGTTGAACGTAAAAGAACGGAAGACGCCATAAAGGCAATCGGCCTGTACAGCAGGAATCTTATAGAGAGCAGTTTAGACCCTCTTGTAACTATCACATATGACGGTAAAGTAAGCGATGTGAACACGGCTGCAGAGAACATTACTGGATATTGTAGAGACGAGTTGATAGGAACAAATTTCTCAGACTATTTTACTGACCCCGAGAAAGCCGAAGCAGGCTACAAAGAGGTGTTCAATGCCGGGGAGGTGCGCGATTACGAACTCAGCATAAGACACCGCAATGGGCATATTACTCCGGTTCTTTATAACGCCTCTGTATATAAGGATATTGCGGGCAATATTTTAGGGGTATTTGCAGCGGCGCGCGACATCACCGACCGTAAACATATGGAAGAGAAATTGCGAAAATTAAATAAAAACCTTGAGGCGCTTGTAAAGTCGGAAACTGAAAAAAGACAAAATCATGAGCAAATCCTTATTCAGCAATCCAAGATGGCGGCCATGGGCGAGATGATAGGGCTCATAGCACATCAGTGGAAACAGCCCCTGAATGCCATAGGTTTGAATGTGCAGGACTTTAAGGACTCTTATACATACGGTGAGATTGATGATAAGTATATTGATGATACGGTTAGAGTTACGATGCAGCAAATTGATTTCATGTCAAAAACGATAGATGACTTCAAGAATTTCTTTGTACCTTCAAAGAAAAAAGCTATGTTTGATGTTAAATCTGCAATAGAGGAATTACTCTCTATATTTTTTCATGTTTTCACTAAAAACAATATATATGTTTCTGTTAAAACCAATGAGGACGCCGGTCTGTTTACAGAGGGCTATCCTAACGAATTTAAGCAGGTAGTGCTTAATATCTTAAATAACTCAAAAGAAGCAATTATTTCTAAAGGCGGCATTGATTCTGAACTGAGAGGATGTATAGAAATCAATATCGGCAGCAATGCAGATAAATCCAAACTTATTGTTACGATAAGAGACAATGGCGGCGGAATACCTGAGGATGCTATGGAGAGAATATTTGAGCCTTACTTTACAACCAAAGAGACAGGGGGTACAGGACTTGGCCTTTACATGTCAAAGACAATCATTGAGACAAATATGGGCGGTACGCTGACGGTTCAGAATGTCAATGGTGGAGCTGAGTTTTTGATAAGTTTGAATACGAATAAATGAGAGTTGTAGGATTAACTGTACCGGCAATTAATCATACAATTAAATGTGTTATAATTAATAAAATATTTTATACTAAAAAACTGGAATTACAGAAAAAAAGGATAAAGGGTTGGATACTCAGGGATGTGTGTCACGATGACTGACATAAGAGCGGAAACACAATGGGTGAAATCAACCTGCCCTTATTGCGGGTTTGGCTGCGCAGTGTTAGTCTGCATAAAGGACGGTGCTGTTAGAGGTATTGAGGGCGTAAAGGGATATCCTGTAAATAACGGACATATCTGCCCGCTTGCCTCCACATTGCCTCAGGTATTTAGTGCTCCCGACCGTCTTACATCGCCTTTACTGAGATGTGGCAACAAGCTAACGCCGGTTACGTGGCCTGAGGCGGTAAAGCACGTTGCAGATAATTTACAACGTATCATAAAAGAGCACGGAGCGGATGCAATAGCCTTCTACGGCGGTGCCGCCAACCTTACCGAGGAGTATTATCTTGTCAACAAGCTTATAAAAGGCGCCGTTGGAACAAACAACTTTGAATGCAGCACACGGCTCTGTATGTCCAGCACCGCCGCAGGGTTTTCTTCGACATTGGGCACAGACGCCCCTCCAGCTTGTTATGCAGACATAGAGGAGGCCGACTTGTTTTTTATTGCCGGCAGCAATATGGCTGTTTCTGTTCCAATACTCTTTAAACGTGTAAGTGACGCTATACAAAAAAACGGCACTAAAGTCATTGTAGCAGACCCTCGCAAATCTGAAACCACGAGTATTGCAGATATTCATTTGCGGATTAGGCATGGAACAGATGTTGCTCTTAACAATGCCCTTGCACATGTTTTAATAAAAGAGGGTTTTGTTAATGAGGACCATGTCAGACAATATGCAAGCGGCCTTGATGAGCTTAAAGAATTCCTTGAGGATTATCCACCTTCAGCGGCAGCAAGGATAACCGGTTGCTCCGCAGAGGAAATCATTAAAGCCGCCCGTATGATGGGTAATGCCAAAGCGTTGCTGGCGTTTTGGTTTATGGGCTACAACCATTCCACACAGGCGGTTTTTAAAAACAACACTGTTCATAATCTACTGCTGTTAACCGGTAATTATTGCAGAGCAGGCGCCGGGCCTCTGTCTATAACCGGTGAGGCAAACACTTTAGGCAACAGAATGGTTGGAGCACTTTCGCATCTGCTGCCCGGCTTCAGACAGGTTTTAAACCACCACCACCGCAAGGAGGTTGCAGCCTACTGGGGGGTACCTTTTGAAAAAATCCACCCGATGCCCGGACGTTCAATTATTGACATAATAAAGGGGCTGCATAGCGGTGAAATACGTGCTCTGTGGGTGATGACAACAAATCCGGCTGTATCGCTTCCGCACACAAGGTGGATTGAAGAGGGACTTTCTAAGGCGGAGTTATTGATAGTGCAGGACATTTTCCCTACCGAGACCACCGCCCTTGCCGGTGTTGTTTTACCGGCAGCCCAGTGGGGTGAAAAGACCGGCACATTTGTATCATCCGAGCGGCGTGTTGAACTGGTTGAAAAGTTTACAGAACCCCCTGGAGAGGCAAAACCCGACTATGAGATTATATGGCTGATAGCCGCTGCCATGGGTTTTAAGCATATGTTTCCATATACGCACCCTGAGGAGGTTTTTGAGGAATGGAAAGGGCTTACACGAGGGCGCATATGCGATATAACAGGCATAACCTACTCACGACTAAGAGGGAACACGGGAGTGCAATTTCCCTGCCCCGACAACAATCATCCGGGAACACCCAGACTTTTTACAGATATGAGATTCCACAGAGCCGACGGCAGAGCGGCTCTGCTGCCTCGCTCCTATAAAGAGGCGGCTGAAGTGACCACTGATGAGTATCCATTTATTTTATCAACCGGCAGACTGTCCTGCCATTTCAACACACGTTCACGTACGGGGCGGATACCTGTCCTGAACAGACTTGCCCCTGAGAGCTTTGTAGAAATACACTACAATGATGCTCACAGGCTTGGCATAGCAGAGGGAGATTCCGTCAAAGTCACCTCCGGAAGGGGCACTGTGCACGTATGTGCCCGATTAACCGACCGTGTGCCGGAAGGTACACTATACATGCCAAGCCATTACGGCAGGGGGTTAAACACAGGTGAGGGTAAGCTTGCGAATTTATTAACAAATCCGGCATACGATGAACACTCCAAGCAGCCTGAGTTTAAAATATGTGCCGTGAATATTTCCAAATAATATTATAATGGAAGGACCCGATAAGAAAGATATGAAACCACTTCAATCATATACCACTGCACAAACAGTAAAGTTTTTTGAAAAGCTGTTAAACTCCTCCTCAGACGGAATTGTCATCACTGACCCGGGTAAGAATATCATTTTTATCAACAACACATTTTGCAGTTTCTTCAATTGTTTACGGAAAGACATGTTGGAAACAAATTTATACTCATGGCTTCAACGTTTCAATGTAAAACCGCAGGACGCTTATATACAAATAGAAAACCAGGTACTAAGGGAGGGAGTCAGTACCAATCAGGATGTTTCTATTATTACAAACAGTGGTGAAAGGTTTTTTTGTATCAATTCATCTATCCTTGAGCAGGTTGCCGGTGAGGACGCAGGGGTTATCACAAGCATATGGCGTGATGTCACTGAGTGTAAGATGCTGGAGAGAGCTGCATTAGAGAAAAAACAACAATTACATACCGCCTTTGAATTTAGCACTATCGGCATAGCAATAACATCTCCGTCAAAGGGCTGGTTAGACGCAAATAATAAACTGTGCGAGATGTTGGGATATTCAAAAGAAGAGCTGATAAAAATGACATGGGAGGAGATCACTTTCCCGGAGGACCTTCAACCGGATTTAGCTTTATTCAGCCGGGTGCTTAACGGTCAAATGGACGGGTATAAGATTCAGAAACGTTTTATCAGAAAAGACGGCACTATCATACATACAATGTCGTGGATAAATTGCAGGCGTGCTCAGGATGGATTAATACAATACTGTGTCGTACTGATAGAGGATATTACTGAGAGGCTAACCATAGAGCAACGATACAAAACAATATTGCAAACCTCAATTGACGGTTTTTGGGTAGTGGACACGGAAGGAAAACTGATACAGGTTAATACGGCATATTGTAATATGACAGGATACACGCAACAAGAGTTGTTAAAAATGACAATCCGTAATGTTGAAGTGATAGAGTCTCCGGAAGACACACGAAGGCGTATAGAAAAAATAATGGAAACAGGTGGAGACCGTTTTGAATCCAGACACAGGTGCAAGGATGGTAAGATTATTGATGTTGAGATAAGTGTTAATTATATTAAAAATGACAACATAATGTTTGCATTTGTAAGAGATATAACAGGGCGCAAAGCGATGGAAGAGGCAATAATGACAATGAACCTGAACTTACACAGGAAAGTGGAGGAAGAGATTGCTAAAAACCGCTCTATGGACCAACTTATGTATGAGCAGTCGCGCCATGTGGCAATGGGTGAACTGCTGGTTAATATTGCACATCAGTGGAGGCAGCCACTGACTACAATAGGTCTCTTAATTCAGGATATAGGCGACGCATTCAAGTATAATGAATTAAGCGATGAATATCTGGAAAAAAATATTACAACCGTTATGTCGGAACTTGACGGACTGTCAAACACTATTAATGACTTTAAAGACTTTTACATGAGCAATCAACAAGCGGAAGAGCTCAAAATCAAAGAGATGATAAACAACGCATTAGCAGTTACAAGCGGGTATTTTGACATGGAAGATATTGTGATAGAGAAAGAGCTCGATGATGACTTGACTATAAATGCCGTACAGAGTGAATTTGCCCAGGTTATTATGAACATGTTGACTAACGTCAGGGATGTTTGGCAGCAGAGGCAAACCCCTGAGCGTATTGTTAAAATACATACATATAAAGAGCCCGCTACCAATAAAATAATAATAACTATAGCTGACAATGGCGGCGGGGTGCCGGAGGATATTATCGGTAAAATCTTTGACCCATATTTTACCACCAAAGATAAGTCCTGTGGAACCGGGCTTGGTTTATACGTTACAAAATTACTGGTGGAAAAAAGTATGAAAGGCACCATCACGGTGAGAAACATTGACGGCTGGTGTGAGTTCAGGATAGAGATATGATAAGCGATAAGCCTGGATATAAACAATATAACCCTTTAGTGGAAGGAGTACACTTAGTTGAGAGTTTCGGCACTTTATAAAAAAACTTTGCTAATAGTAGTACTTTCGATAGCCGTTACTGCGAGCGTGAATTTTCTCTATGAAGGTTTTTGGCCTTTTCTGATTACACTTGTTATAGTTTCAGGTGTCGCAGGGTTTCTTCTCAAAAAAATAATAGATGAGCCGCTAAATACAATCATTGAGTACGCAAAGAAACTTGTTGATCACGAGTATGACGCCAAAATTGACATAAACACAGGGGATGAATTTGATGCTCTCTCCAGTATCCTTCAATTTATGGCAATTGACATAGTCGAGATTTTTGAACGCTTCGAGGAAGCCGCCGGCAGTTTGGCTGAAAAAGACTTCAAAGTTACCGCTACCCTCAACTACCTCAATGCCGTCATAAATAACATGGCGGACGGCCTTCTGGTTGTTGACTCAGGTGGAATAATTACACGCATCAATAGCCCGCTTGCCGAATTTTTTGGTATTACCGCCTGCGAGACCACAGGCAAATCAGTACAGGATGTTTTCGGCGGAGTCATGTCCGGCCTGTTTAAACAGAGCATGATTGCAGTCTCTGATGAGGTTTTAACCACAGATATAGAGCTATCCTCATCAGTGGTACTGCGGGCATCTTCGACAGTTATTCATATCAAGGGCAGCGGTATTGCTGAGGGACAGCCTCAGAACATAAACGGAGTGGTCATAATAGTGAGGGATGTTACCAAAGAGAGGAATGTTGACAGAATGAAAACGGATTTCATATCAACCGTCTCACATGAGCTCAGAACACCGCTTACCTCCATTTTGGGCTTTACAGAGATTATTCAGGAACGACTGCAGGAGCAAATTTTCCCTAATCTGCCCGGCGATTCAAAAAAAATGCAGAAATCAACAAAACTCATAAACGACAACTTGAACATCATTATCGGTGAGGGGGTGCGCCTGACCAGCCTTATTAACGACGTACTGGATATTGCCAAGATGGAGGCCGGTAAGGTTGAGTGGAAAAAAGAGACTATCAGCATAAATGATATTATTGCAAGAGCTTCCCTGGCTACACAATCCCTGTTTACTAAATCAGGGCTTAAGTTTGAGGTTAATATACAGCCTGATTTACCAAAAATTATCGGTGATGCCGACAGACTTGTACAGGTAGTTATTAACCTTATTTCTAATGCCGTTAAGTTTACGACCGAGGGTTCTGTCACATGTCGTGCCGTGCAGACTAACTCAGAGATTATTATAAGTATCACAGATACCGGCGTGGGCATTGATGAAAAGGACAAAGAAACCGTCTTTGAGAAATTTAAACAGGTAGGCGACACTCTTACCGACAAACCAAAGGGAACAGGCCTTGGCCTTCCCATCTCAAAACAGATTATAACTCACCATCAGGGGCGAATCTGGGTTGAGAGTGAGTATGGTAAGGGCAGCACATTTTCTTTTACACTTCCGGTTCAGGCGGAGAGTTCATACATGTTAACATCCACAGACCTTGAGACCCTGATGAAAACAATACGCGGCGGCACAGAGGCAGGCCGCCTTGAGGGCATAACTACCGCCGCCCCAGGCTCAAAGACCATATTAGTGGTTGATGATGAAGAAAGCATACGTGAACTGCTGAGACAAGAACTCCAAAGCACAGGTTACAGTGTTGAAACTGCTAAAAACGGCATGGAGGCTATCAAAAGCGTAAAGGAAAGACGTCCACACCTAATTATTCTTGATGTTATGATGCCTGAGATGAACGGTTTTGACGTGGCTGCCGTCATCAAAGGTGACCCTGCAACGGCGGATGTGCCCATCATTATCCTGTCCGTTGTTGAAGACTCCGACCGTGGCCGCCGTCTTGGTGTTGACCGCTACCTGACAAAACCAATAAACAAGGAAATCCTCTTTGATGATATTAAAACGCTGCTTGCCGGAGGTACTTCAAAAAAGAAAATTCTGGTGGTGGATGAGGATGAGTCTAACGTAAAAACACTGGCGGATGCCCTTCAAACAAAGGGATACGCTGTAGTTTCAGCTACAGACGGGCTTGAGAGTATCGAAAAGGCGCGGGCCGAAAAGCCGGATATTATCATTGTGGATGCCATGCTCTCGGAGCGTGATCAACTGGTCAAGACACTGCGTTTTGAAAAGGGCCTTGAAAATGTTTACTTTATTTATCTCTATGGTCAGGGGAAGCGGCAGGGCATGTAAATGGATGGACAATATGTTTAAATCAAAACTCTTTATAAAATATTTTTCCACCATTGTTATCATAATTGCCGCCTTTACCGCAGGTCTTTATTTTTTTTCAAGGTCATTCATAAAGGAGAAAGTCTTTGAAATTGAAAAAGCATCAGCCGTAACAGTGCTTAACAATGTTTACGAAATAGTTCGCAGTATTGACCACGGCATAGTATCATACAGAGAGTCTGCTCTTACATCTAAAAAAAGGGAGCTTAAAAACATTATAAAGATGGCTGAAAGCTCTATTGGCATGATAGAGAAAAATGCTAAAAAGAGTACTATCTCTCGTGACGCTGTTGAGAAGAACATTCTGGAAGCAATTAGTAACTTTAAATATGGAAATAACGATTATATTTTTGTCACAGATTATAACTCCTTCATAATTGCGCACCCCGACCCGAGGATTCTGCATACCGACTGTTCACGGTTAACCGATGTAACAGGCAAACTGATTGTGTCCCCGATTGTCAAAAATGCCTTAAAAGATGGTGAGGGGTTCTATACCTATAAATGGAAAAGGCTTGACAGCTCAGATGAGCCTCAGGAAAAGTTGACATACTATAAGAATCTGCCGGAGCGCAGATGGGTTATAGCTACCGGAGTATATATCGATGACATTGAAAAGACAGTGGATTCGATGAAAAAAACCGCCATTGACAACCTACGACAAATACTCAAGGACATCAGACTGGCAAAAACCGGCTATGTGTTTATTTTTAATTCAAACGAAGAGTCCGGCAGCTACATGATTGTCCATCCCAACAAGAACTTGGAGTCGGCAAATTGGGAGCAGCTCCTTAATCCTGAAACAAAAGTGCCGATTTATAAAGAGCTTATTGCAGTTGCTGACAACCCAAACGGGTTAAGATATAAGTGGGACAGACCGGATGACCCCGGCCACTATGTTTATGATAAGATTGCCTGGGTGCGGTACTATAAACCGCTTCAATGGTATATAGGCTCCTCTGTCTATATGGCTGAACTGGAGAGCAGCTCACAAATGCTTGGAAACCGTATTTTAATGATTGCCTTTTCAAGCCTTGTATTATTAGTATTTATCGGATACATTTTTTCAAAAAAGATGGTAACACCACTGAAGATACTTTCAGAGACCGCATTACGCATCAAGGGTGGGGATTTGGCGGCAAAAATAACCATCAAACGCAACGATGAGATAGGTATTCTTTCCGATGCCTTTAACAGCATGGTGGAGCAGCTTAGGGACAACATCATCACCTTAGATGCAAAGGTAAAGGAACGCACGGAAGAGCTTCAGAGCGCCTTTAATAAACTTAAAGCCCTGGATGATATGAAATCAGTGTTTCTGTCTAATGTATCTCATGAGCTGAGAACTCCTTTGACCTCTGTGCGCGGATTTGCCGAGATAATAAAAGGGTCTTTTGAAGACACTGTGCTGCCTCACATTAATATGGAAAGCAAAAAAGTGGAGCGTGCCGTCAAACGAATAGACGAAAATATTACAATTATCATATCGGAAAGTGAGCGGCTTACCGCCATGATAACAGATGTGCTGGATATTACAAGGATGGAAGCCGGTAAGATGCTCTGGAGGCAAGACGTTGTCAATGCAGATCAGTTATTGAATCACGCCGCCCGGGCAACTGCACCTATGTTTCATAAAAATAAAGCATTGAACCTTGTTGTTGAATGTGAAGAAAATATCCCTGAGACAACAGGCGATTATGACAGGATTTTGCAGGTTGTAATAAATCTGATTTCAAATGCTTTTAAGTTTAGCACAAAAGGTGATATAATTCTAAGAGCTGTATGCACCACTGAGAGGCAAATACTAATATCTGTGACGGACATGGGCATAGGGATACCGCCTGAGGAGCAGGAGATGGTTTTTGAGAAATTCAAACAAATTGGAGATACCCTTACAGACAAACCAAAGGGGACAGGACTTGGGCTTCCTATCAGCAGGGAAATTGTAGAATACCACGGTGGGCGTATATGGGTACATAGTGTTGTGGGACAGGGGAGCTCTTTTTATTTTACGCTGCCTATAATGCAGGCTAATGTTGAGCTCAATGGAGGTCTATAGTAAATGTCTGTTTTTAATTTTAAAAAGCTCCTTAAGAAAAAAGATACGATTCAGTTGATAGACGGCCTTGCAAGTGCTATGGGAATAGAACTTTGTATTACCGACACCGCAGGGACTGTCATCTATGGAGCTGACAGCCATAACCGGCATGGCTTAGCCGTAAGAGCCAATGATCTGTCCGTTGGGTGCGTTTATGGAGAGGATTCAGGGAAGACGGCGGCAATAACATCGTTACTTAACCATCTGGTTTGGTGCGAGTTGGAGAAAAAGGCACTTGCTGCAGAAACACTCGATAAATATAATGAAATTACGATGCTTTATGATTTTGTTGAAAAGGTTAACACCTTAAGTGTTAAAGAAATTGCAAACTTTCTTATAAAGCACGTGTTGAATCAGATCAAGGCGGACCACGTATCGGTCATACTTAAAAGCAAAAAAACAGGCCGGCTTGAGATAATTGCCGACAACGACACGATTGGTAAAATTAAGACGGCACTAATACCCGCATCAGGGATTGTTGAAACAGTTATGCAATCCGGTAAGGCAGAGATAATAAACAACAACCTCCCAGGCCCAGGATGCACTGTGCAGATAAGCTCTCTGCTCTGTGCCGCTATGAAAGCAAATGATGAGAACCTTGGAGTTGTAATCGCCGGCACTAAAGAGCCGTATAATTACTGTGCAGATGACCTCAAATTTTTCTGCACGTTAGTGTCTTTGGCGGCCTTTGCTATAGACAATGCAAGACTATATGAATCCCTAAAGGAGGCTTTTATCAAAACGGTTCAAGCGCTGGCAGAGACCATAGAAAAAAGAGACCCCTACACCGGGGGCCACACTAAGCGTGTAATGACCTACAGTATTGCTATTGCCGAGACCCTTGGCATATCCTCAAAGGACAAAGAGCGTCTTGAGCTTGCCTCTGTGCTTCATGACATTGGAAAGATAGGGGTAAGTGACAGTGTACTGCGAAAGACCTCAAAACTCACAGATGAGGAATTTGAAGAGATCAAAAAACATCCGGCAAGCGGACAGGAAATACTGTCTTATATTGAGCAACTGAAAGACATAATTCCCGGGATTAAGTCTCATCACGAGCGTTTTGACGGCGGAGGTTACCCTGAGGGGCTGAAGGGCTCTGAAATTGACCTGATTGCAAGGATAATCGCTGTTGCAGATTCTTTTGATGCAATGACCTCAGACAGGCCTTACAGAAAGGGGCTTTCTTTTGATGTGGCCTTAACTGAACTAAGAAAATGTGCCGGCACCCAGTTTGACGCTGAGGTGGTGGAGGCGTTTTTTGCAGCATGGAATGACAACAAGATAAAACCGGAAAATTCCGGGGATATAAATTAAGGGGGTGGCTGACAATGCCGACAATTCTGATAGCAGATGACGAGCAACATATTAGAATGCTTATAGAGCAGACCCTCGAGGCGCTTGAGGACGACGGAGTGGATATTCTCACAGCAGAAAACGGTGCTGAGGCGCTTGATGTAATAAAAGAAAAGAAACCGGAACTTGTTTTTCTTGACGTTATGATGCCTAAGATGAATGGCTTTGATGTGTGTAATACGGTTAAGAACGAGCTGGGCATCAAAGGAATCTATATAATAATGCTCACAGCCAAGGGACAGGAATTTGATAAGCAAAAGGGCATAGAGAGCGGCTGCGACCTCTACATTACAAAACCCTTCAGCCCAAAGGAGCTAAAAAATAAGGCTAAGGAAATCCTTGGATTTAACTAAAGCGAGGCTGATGACATTTGAAATTATAAACAGGCAAATTAATAGTAATGGAGAGGTTTTTACAATAAAGATTCAAGAGGAAACCATAAGAATCCTTTTTCTTTTTCACGCTATAAAACGAATTATAAAATGGGATATTCAAGAGGAAATGGCAGCCGAAACACTTCTTCTGCCTGATGAGGTGATAGTTGGCCATAGAAACAGATACATTGCTCAGAGGAGATACAGCAATCATGTAGTCAGAGCTGTCTATGAGTACGTTGACGGATTTCCGGTGCTCGTTACTCTGTATTTTCCATCTGAACACCGTTACTTCAGAGGAGGGGGTATTTATGAAGATAAAATATTCAAGGGAAGCTGATATTCTGTTAATAGAGCTCAGGGATGGCACTCCTGTGGATTCGATAGATTTAAAAGAAGGCATCATTGTTCACATGGATAAAGATGGATTGCCTCTTGAAATAGAGATACTTGATGCATCCCGCATAGCAGTGCTTAAAGAGATAAGCATTATGGCTCCGCTGGAGGCCCCCTGTGAAGGACTGGCTGCCGGTGGCTGATTCCAATTCTAATTCATTTGTCTAACTTTGTTGGCTTCGTCACAAGCTCCTCAACGTACTAAAAGTACGCCTGCGTCGCTTGTTCCTTGCCGCCTCGTTATACTTTTGAATTAGAATTGGAATGACACCAAGCTGTAACTTGGATAAGTCCTTTATCTCATAGCCATGAAGTACTTTTTTAGTTGTTGCAGCCGCTGCTGAGCCTCTTTAGTGCTTGCACCGGTGGATGTAAAGTAGTACTTAATTTTAGGCTCGGTTCCCGAGGGCCTTACGGTTACACTTGAGCCGTCTTTGAAGTAAAAAGCTAATACGTTTGATGCCGGAAGTCCGTCCAGCCCAAAGGAATAATCCTTTACAATGGTGGGTTCCAACTCTGACGGCGGATTTTTCAGGCCGTTGCGGTATGTTTGCATGAGGGCATCTATCTGTTTTAAACCCTCCTGACCTTTCATGGTTACTGAGGTGAGAGCCTCAAGGTGTACGCCGTATTTTTCATAAATCTCATTCAACCGTTTTAATATGGAGCTTCCGATGGATTTATAATATGAGGCCATCTCACAAATCAGGCAGAAGAAGTGTTTCGGCTGCCATTTCCTCTTGAATATCCCATTTTATAATTCGTTTTATAGCGTGAAAAA
>JAMOBJ010000039.1 GCA_039908095.1 Nitrospirae bacterium YQR-1 | reverse complement strand
GACAACAAGGAAGTATTAACCCCATGGCAAGACCACAGAGAATTACAAGTTAAACCAGCCCCAAAAATGACGTACAAAATTGGATAAAAACGGGGAAACTACTGAATTGAAAGGATTTTTTGAAGCCACCGAAGGGATTTGAACCCCCGACCGGCTGATTACAAATTGCAAATATTGAAGAAAAAAGACAACATTTCCAATAATTTTACCACCCATTGTGGTGTCAATAGTGACACAAGATTTCAATTTCTAACCCTCGAGAGCCCTTCAACAGCCCTTCTTTTTGTAGTATTTACCACCTGTGCATAAATCTGAGTAGTAGTTAAATTAGAATGCCCCAACAAACTAGAAATAACTGATAAATCGCCAGTATTCTCCAAAATATGAGTTGCAAAAAAATGACGAAATTTATGAGGAGTTATATTTAAATCAATACCAGATAACTTTTTTGCTGTATTAATAGCTTTACGAATATCTACAATTTTACGACCAGTACGAGCAGATTTAAAAACAAGGTCTTCAGGTTTAAAATCAGCTTTTAAAACAGATAAGCCATGAAGCAGCTCCATAGTCAATGGTAATTCTCTTTGACGGCCACCTTTTCCAATTACTCGAAAACTCATATTCTCAAAATTAATGTCAGACCACCTTAAAGAAGTAGCTTCTTGAAACCTCAAACCTGTTTGATATAAAAAAACAACAAAAAACCGTAAAACTACCGGAATATTACTTATAAACAAATCAAGTTGTTCTTTTGAAATCGTAAGAGGCAATTTTTTTCTATAAGGTAACAACTGAATTTTCTTAGGCGGTTCTGTACAAAGATTGTTATTAAAAGCCCACTTCCAAAGAGCAGACAAGCACAATAAATATAAATTAATTGACCTATTGCCATCTAAAAGACCATTTTGTTTTAATTTTTTCTGAGAAATTTCCTCATACTTCCTTTTTAAATGCAATTTAAAACCTTCTATTATCTGATTATCAATAAAATCAAATTGCATATTATAAAAATAAGTCAAATAACCCTTTGTAAGCATCCGTAATTTATCTTTATAAGATTTTTCACTTTGATGAAGTTTTACAAAATCTAAATACTCAAAAACCATATCTCGAATAAATAAAGATTTTTTCTTTGGAACATGTAATTTTTTTCTAAGCATCGATTCGACCTGAAGAGCAGCTTCATATGAACCAAAATAATGAACTCTACGACGAACTTTATTAACTTGCATACTGATAACCCAACACTCCAAAACAACACCACCCTCAAGTTTATTTCTATCAGGCCGAGCAATGACAGTCATTTACCGAGAGCCCCCTTTTTTTTCAAACTTAGATAAAGATTTATTTACAAAATCATCTATAGCATTAAAAGTTTCATGTTTTTTTAAACCCAAATTAAAATGAGTATGAATATCCCTAAGAAGATTTTCCATAGTAGATACATGAGATACTAACTCATTAAAAGCATCAGTAGTTACAAACCTACCTGAAAATCCTATACTCAAATTATTTTTTTGACGTAATTGACTCATATTGACTTAACCCTCCCAAAACCCTAAACTATCAGCTAAAATATCGGTTTTTAAAGGAAACAATTCATTGTATGGAATACGAGCAGCCGAGGCAATAGCTTGTTGTAAACGTAAGGATGTTGAACGCCCTGCTATTACGTGATAAATAGCACTCCTATCTACACCCTCAGAACGTGCTATATCAACAGCTTTAACATTGTTTAATATAAATGCAACTTTTATACGTTGTTCTTTAGTCATTAAAATGATTATATCAGGGATAATAATAAATGTCAAGAGAAAATATTATTAATACTCATACAATAGGAGACCGAATAAAAAAAATAAGACATATTTTAAATCTTAAACAAAAAGATATGGCTGAAATCCTCTCTGTAGGGCAAAGTTTAATATCATTAATAGAAAACAATTCTATTAATTTAACATCAGAACATTTTATTATCCTTACAAATAAATTAAAAATTAATATCAATTGGCTTTTAACTGGTGAAGGTGAAATACTAAAAAACGAGACAATACAAAAAACTAAAAATAATTCAGAAGAAGATATCATTAACTGGATAAAAAAATTTTGGAAAGATGCAAACGAAGACGAGAAATCATGGCTAAAGATACAATTTAAAAAATGCTTTACTGAATACCAAGACTGGCTTAACAAAAAAGAACAGGAGGATAAGGAAAAAGATAAACAGTAACTTTATTTTCAATAGAATATCATGTTATCATGAAATATGGAAAATTGGATTGACCCGGTGCAATTACTTAAAAACCTAATAACAAACAAAGATTTCTTTAGACTTTTAGGATTCGTTCCTATTACATTTGCTTTTGCTCTTTTACAAAGAATAGTAAGAGAATACTCAAATTATCGAAAATCTTTGACTGATGATGAAAAATTACTTTTAGCCAAATATAAACAACTAACAAAACAAGCCCTAAAAGACGCTAATTATAGATGTGAGAGATGCTTATCTCCTAAAAAAATAGAAGTCCACTATATTGAAAACTCTGATAAATCAGAAGATTTTACTATAAAAAACTTTGCTGTTCTATGCAAAAAGTGCCACGAAATTGCTCATGAGGAAGGTAACGAAAACAAAAAAGAAAATATTAAACCTCCCTACGGCAAGACCGAAGGATATCTAGACAACAAGGAAGTATTAACCCCATGGCAAGACCACAGAGAATTACAAGTTAAACCAGCCCCAAAAATGACGTACAACGAATACTTAGAATCACCTGAATGGAAACAACTAAGTAAAGAAGCTAAAAAGAAAGCAGATTATAAATGTGAAAGATGTTCATCAGCTATGAACCTTGAAGCACACCACACAAGATACTCCAACAACTGGCCAAACGACAACATAGAAAATATAGTAGTATTATGCGATAACTGCCATGAATTTATTCACAAAAAAGATAATAAAGATAAAAAAGACGTTTAAATTTAAGCAACAGACATTTCAGGCTCATTCTGAATTATAATTTTAGGATTTGGACTTTTAGGCGGTACTGGTAAGCCCGTTTCTCGCAGCAAATCTATATGCTCTTTCATTGCATATTTTGCTTTATACAAACAATCTTCAACGGAATGACCAATCCCTGTAAACCCTTCTAACTCAGGAGAGTAAAAACCAAAATAGTCTGGTTCTTGTGTAGCCTCAATTATTAAAGAATACTCTAATTCTATCATAATATCCCTCCAATCTTTAAACCTGCTGATTTCAATATAGCATTGCAAGTACCTTTAGGAACTTCTTTTGAACCATGATAGTCTATTCTAACCAGTTTAGGCCAACCAGATTTATTATAATATCTTATAGAGCCTTTTTCTTTTACAATCCTGAACCCATCGGCCTCAAGTAATCTTACTAATTCACTAAACTTCATGTTTCTGTAATATTATAACATTGTATCATCTTTGAAAAAAACAGATAAAAACTAAAAAAATGCTGTTTTCATTAAAGATTCCTAAAAATCATTTAAAAGCTCTCTTTCATCTTTATCCTCTATTCGAGTTATATACATATTATATCAAGTTATCAAAAGGACAAAAGAAAAGGAAAAAGACAAAGAAAAGAATCCGTTCCGACAATAAAATACATGATAAAAATAAAACAATATGTAGCATCATAAACACAAACTAACCACCAAATACAACAGTTACCGATGTTTATTAAAGAGAACAATATATCACAAAACTAAGAATTTAATAAGCAAAGGGTTATAATGATAGAATTTTTACGAAAAATCCCATCATTATAACCCAACTTTATGTTTTATTTTAAAAAGCGAAACCACTGCTTATGCTTACTTCTTTCGGATAACAAGTACTTCATCAAAATAACCATAGAAGAGTAAATGGTTTATATGGGGTAATCTACACCTTGTTCCGTTGATTATCCGTATAAGCAAGCTAAAATTTTTACTGTAACAACGATTTAAAAAATGGGTTTATATCTGCGCCTGCGCAGATGGGATCGCAAAGCGATGTATTCAGCCCCACAAATTAACTCGATGTACTCCTGTCCGATAAAGACCGCAAAGCGAGGATAAAACGCTAACATTAAACTCTGCAAAATCAGATAGTCCATATTTGAAATCAAGGAGTAATCGGCTTATTAGAAACATTGTTATCAGTTTCAGGCTTTCCAACTTCCTGAGGCGGATAAACAGGAGTAACATTTGAATTAACCTGAGACTCTGGACGTTGAGAAACAGACCGTGGAATCTTATCCTCTTTTTTATAAGGCACTTCCAACTTAACATATTTACTAAGAACCAAAGTTCCACCCTGCCAACTGACGTTAGCTGCAAAAATCAAACATCTCTGAAGAACACCCTCACCTGAACCAGTTACCAACTCCTCGTAAATATCACATCCAAACTTTTCTGAAAAATCGTTACGCTTACCAGGAGATTTACCAGAAGGACGAGAATCAGATGGATTAATAGGAGCAGACCTTGACTTAAAATCCTCTGGAGTCTCCTCATAAAATTTAGCCTTTCCACGTGGCACAGGCGTAGGAGCAACGACAGGAGGAGTTTTAGGCTTAGGTGGCGCAAAAGACTTTTTGAAAACCTTCCAACTAACAAAAAGTAAAATTAAAAGCAAAACCAAAATAACAAAAACTCGAGTAAATATATTGAAAGATATAGATTTAGGTTTATACACAAAGCTGGTATACAAAGAAAAAATATTATTATCAATCGGCAAACTTTCTTTCTTTATTAAATCCTTATCTGACATCCACTTGTACTGAAATTTTTTACGATTAAGACGGCGAGAAATTGGAATTGCAACAATCATATACTCAGACAATACTCTTATTTCACGTGTTACCTTAATTGAATTCTGAGTAATAAGCCAGATATCCATACCATAATGACGATGATATTCAAAAAAAGTTAAAATATCACGTTCCTTAAAATCTGCCGGAAACATAACCTGTGCTTCATCAACTACATAAATAACATGTACATCTTTACCAAAATTAACTTCATCTCGAATAGCATGAATATAAGACTCATTAAAAACACCATTTAAACCATGCTTAGAAACAGCAGTACGGAGGTCAATATCTTTAAGTTTAAAATTATCTATATTTGAAACTATACACACAGGAGATTTCTTTTTATACTCACCAGATTCTTTATCTAAAACAAAATACTCTTCTACAATCTTATAAACTGCATAATAAGACTTACCACCACCGGGCTTGCCGGTAATAAAATGAATCATCTCGTAACCCCCCTAAAGTTACAATAAAATTTATTTGGGACCGAAAGGAACCAATGTAATCAAAAAACGAGCAATATAAGCGGTTAAAATTATAGTAAAACACTCAGGAACTCTTAATGTATCCATAAACCAGCCTGAAAGACCTGTAAAATTTAAAGTTGTATCTGAAAAACTAACAGAGCCGGAAATCATCTGAAAAGTTTCTGAATAAATACGTGAGATGAGGTTATATAAAGCTTTTGGTAACAGGTAGATTATAACTACATAAAGAACAGTTTTAAACGCAAAAAACTTTAAAGCATCAACTGCCAACCAACGTGCAAAAAAAGCACCTATAACAGCTAAAATGTGCACTATTTACCTCGAAGAACTATTAAATAACCCAAAATAGTACAAAATTTAAACATTAAATTACCGACTGATTGCAAAACAGACTGAAAACTACAAAAATCAACCGAACCTGAAGTACCCCATATAGTATAATCAAATGAACAAACTGTACTTGAAGTTGTGATTGATAAAGACTTCATACTATTTATAAAATCTGAAGAATTATTAGAATCATAAACAGACTTCAAAGAAGTTTCAGTTATATTATCAACATCTGAATTAAACAGATTCAAATCATTAGAGTCATAAGTAGCTTTAACACTCGTATAATTGTCATCCCTGCCGAGCGCATCCATAACCCCCTCTTTAATATCTTCACGTGTTAAATTATCACCTTTTAAAGTATACGTTCCGTTATCACCGTAAGAATAATAATTATAATTATTAGTAGTTGTACCTGAACCGCCTGAACCCGAACCACCACCCAAAGTACCACCAGAGGCTACATAATCCTGAAGACCCTTTAAAACACCGGCAGCAACCGTACCAGACTTAACAACATCCCCTGAAGACTGTATATTATTAACTGCGTTAGTAAAAGCATTCTGAACATCTGTTTTAGTTAAACCTCCTGTAGCTGAAACACCATTTAATGTAGTTATATCCGACATCGTAGTAACATTATCACCTGTTTTATTACATCCCAATCTATACCATGAAGTAACATTTAAATCTACAGTCGAACCAATCGTATATGCAATATCGTAAGCGTAACCTGTCTTAACAGCGCCAGTGGTATAACCAGTTGGACACACAGCTACTTCTGATTTTAAAAGAGCTATATCAGCAGTATACTGAGTATAAGCAGCGGTCTCCTCATCCCCATAATTTACTCCTGTAACTGTAGTAGATTGAAGCTTTGAGTTTTCAATCTGAGGAACCGTAGAATCGCAACAATAATAAATAACATAATTACACTGCGTTGAAACCCAACCGGCACCATATGAATAATTAGAACCGGAATACGAGCTAGTATCACCTTGTGAATCAAGAGAACAATTAGTACCTAATGAGGACCATCCAGAGGGTGGAGAAGTAACAGTTGATTTAGGCCCCTGACACAAACCGTTAGTATCAACATCTAAATAAATTTTACTTCCACAAGTTGACGCAAAAACGTCATAAAACAAAAACAACACAAAAAAAGGCAGCATAAAGACGAGAAAAATATTACGGTTCTGTATATTCATGACCACGAACCCCCGAACGTAAAACCCTTAAAGACTGTTGCTTAAAACCTGTATTTCGTAAATAACGAGTACTTTGTTTTGATATAACAGTAGAATCACCAAAATAATTACTGTAAATTTTATAAGTATCATTTACAACAAAATTAAAAGGACTTACCGTTGATTGAGCAATATATAATTTATGGGCAGATAAACTATAAATATTTTTAATCTCTGGATGATTAAGCGGATTAGAACATAAATAATTAACATCAGAACAATCAGCAACAAGAGACACTCCATGAGACTTTAAATATTGACAAGCACTACAACTATCAGCAGTCTGCCCTGAATTTTGCCACTTTAAATAAGCAAAAGTACTCTCTGAAGTAGAACCAGCAACATTAACATAAGACGGTTCAGTATTAAAATCATATAAAACTAAATCATTACATGAAAATGATTTAACATATGAACTAACCTCAGATAAAACTTGAATCATACACGACGTATGAGCACAATTTACATTCGATTGACTCGGATAAGTACGTTTATAAGTATCTAAACAACTCATATCACAATATTCTCGTAGAGCAACACGAGTTATAGTAGAATTATAAGTATTAGAATTAGATGAATTAAAAGGAACAGTATAAACATAATAATTATAAGCCGGTCTATTCATATGAACACAATTCGAATAAGCACAAGAAGTACTCATACAGGTTTTATTATCAACCAGAGCTATAGGATCCAACATATTAAAAGTACCAACATAATATTTAAAAATATTAGTAGCTTCAGGATGATTGCTAAAATAACCATAACTTGTTCCAGATTCATCAATAGCACCATGAGTACAAACACTATTATTCATATAAGTACTAAATGGACATGAAATTTTATTTGAAGGCAAATTAATATATCTATCGTAATACTGATAATTATATTTTGATTCTAAACAATTCTTATCACGAGCAGTTAAATAAATATACTTTTGACCAACAAAAGTATTTTGATAAAGTACAACATTTTTAGAATCTTTAATTAATACACTAACTGAGTTACTTAAAGGATAAATAGCCCTTTCGTAATATTTGTAATAAGAATCACTACAGGAATATTCAACATTATTTATAAAAAAATGACCTTGTAAAATATCTTGGCAATTTAAAATAAGTACTGTATTACAATCTAATGTTCCACTAGCTTCTGAGTAATCTGAGTAAGATGCAAATAAAAACAAAATCAACAAAACTAAATTATACTTACAATTCATATCAAATCAACCTCCATTAATACTATCGGAGGGGTTAGGGGCCCCTCCGAAGTTGCAAGCGGACTAAGAACCTTTAAGAAGGCGCATAACCCACTTAACACCCATAAAAACCAGCAGAGCTGTCACCAATGTAGTACCCATTGTAAACAGGCTGGTAGTGTCAAACGTTGCTGTACTCAAGTCCCAGGACGCATGAGCCTTAGAAGTGTTAACCATAAAAGCTACTAAAAACAGAAACAATGCTGATACTATCCCTTTAACTCTCTTCACAATATCACCTCCCCTTTAGTTAGATTTTTAAGCATCATAATCGTCACCAAGATAATCAGGACAATCACAACCTTCATCAACCACTAAACCATATTCTTTTCTCAACCTATCATATTGACCACTTTCTACCAAATAATCCTTATAATGTTCAATCTCCCTTTCCACATAATCGTCATAATCTTCTTTAGACTCAAAACCATCTCTATCCCAATAAGTATCCGAAGAACCGCCAGAAAAATCATTGTGCACATCTACACCATATACACCAAGCTGTATCAACTCAAGAAAAGTATAAGATTGATCATAGACCAAAAGAATAACCCACTGAGCAACCTTTAAACCAACCAAAGCAACTACAACAACTGAACCGATAGTAAAAATTGCTAAAATAACACCACTAACAGCACTTGAAATTGCAACAGAAGCTAAATCCCAAGAATCAGCAAAACAAATACCAGACATACTTAAAATAAAAACTAAAACTGAAAAAGCCAACAACCAAAATTTGAACCCTCCAAATCTCTTAAACAAAACAATCATCTCCTTTATAACCAAATCTATAAAGATTTAGACAAAATCGTAAAAAACAGAAAAGCGCTCAAAGCACCTGATAAACCATACAGAAAATTACGATAAGCAGGGTCCAAATAATTAATAATAGAAGATTCGATAGAATTTGAATTATGCCAAATGGCATGCCGACCGCCTTGACAATGAGATTTTAAAATCAAAGTAGTTGCATCAGCATAAATATGACGCTCTTCCAAGTTGGTAGCAACATAAGCGCCTACTGACCCCATAACTAACTGCAAATACTCCACTTGGTCAGTTGAGTTATCTGCACATGTTTTATATGAAACAGATGCTGAAGTAATACTACATAACATCAAAAATATCAAAACTGTTAACACCTCTGTTTTCATACATATTTCACTAATTTAATTACAATAGAAATCCCAACAGCTACAAGAGCAGGAATAGCCACAAGCATAAAAAAATAATCATACATCGGAACACCTGTAAAACTTATAACACTAGCTGTGACTACCCCATCTAGGCCCTCAAACATTACACTAATTCCTTTTTCTTTTTAGAACCATTACCGCCTACACCAAATTCATCAAAAGTATCCAACGAATTCACTGCTACCGGATTAAACACCTCGATAAAACGGTAAGAGATGAAAGAAGTAAATTTCTTCTCAAACTTAGTGCCATCAACCAACGACTGGTCTAAAACCAAGTAACACTTCTCACCGTAGGCCAGAGGAGCTTCACCCTCTATGTTTATTGTTTGACTAGGGTACTTCTCTGTACCCTGAACAACAAAAGAAAATTGTGGATAATCTTTACCATCTTTGTTACGAACAGACTTTGAGTCAATGGTTCCATAAACTACTACTCTCATAACAACCCCCTCTTTATTTTGGATTACAAATCAAATTTTTTCTTGACTTAGAAAATCTAACGTCATAAAACAAATTGAGAATTAACTTGTCATCCTCTGAATAAAGCTCATATTCTTGCTTACTCAAAACAAAAACAGAACCACGTTTTCTTAACCCGGGTAACGGTACATTTTTCATGAAATCACCTCACCATTGGAAATCACAAAATATAAAAAATCTACGACTAACCTAAAAAGGCTCATACTCTTCTCCTAAATAAACCCAATCAGTTTCAAAACGGTGAATATATCGTTTAATACCCCCCCTGCCTTCAAACTTGAAATATTCATAAACTTTTGTAAAAGTACACTGGTAAGTCTCAGAAAGGGCTTTCCCGAACCTGTCAAAACAAAACAACAGTCGTTTTGCATTGAGTTTATATATCTGCTTAATCTGAGAGGCCGTAAAAGACTTCTTTACATCCAATTCCTCATACTCATAACCTTTACCGATATACTTACCAATATAATTAAAAAGTTTTTGAAACTTGACACGAAGTTTCGGAGCGGATATCTTTACAAAACCCAACTTCCAGGACTCTGCAATATCAGAGGCCGAAGGAAAAATGTATGGCTTATCATAAACAAATAAAACATGATAATGAATAGCTCCACGCTCCTGTCTTTCCTTCACGGCAACATACTTACAGAATCCACCCTGCTTTTTTATACGATTTACGATAAACGCACGGAGACGATCAAACTCTTTAAAATCTATATCCTTAGTATTATCACGCATCGTTAAAATGAGATGTACAACATAGGACTTCTGGAAATTATGACGAACAAAATTAACCATTTTTTTAATTGTATTTTGAAAGCTACCAAGACGACCGGAAGGTATATAAATCTTATCTCCTGTGGTTTTGTGCATAAAAGTTTTTAATTTAATAGCCACATGAAACCCCTGAAAATAGACTAATTTGAGGCAAAAAACAAACTGACACCAAGTGACACCAAAAACGAGCGGAGCGCACTATAACAAAATTGGATAAAAACGGGGAAACTACTGATTTGAAAGGATTTTTTGGAGCCACCGAAGGGATTTGAACCCCCGACCGGCTGATTACAAATCAGCTGCTCTGCCGAACTGAGCTACGGTGGCACTCTGGTTTAATATAACATGTATTTAATAATTTTTTAAATACATGTTATAAAATGTTACAACAAAAAAATTATAAGCAGGCCATAAGCCGGATTCTGTTTTATGTGGCCATTTATCTTAACAAGACGGTCACCCGTCTGTTTGTGCGGTTGCTACCCGTTTGCCTTCCGTATCGCTACGAAATTGGGCGGGCTACCCAAAAAGCAAATCCTATTGCACCTTTCACCGGAGGGGGTTTACATACTCTAATCGTTACCGATAAGAGTGGTGAGCTCTTACCTCGCCTTTTCACCCTTACCTGCAGTTATACACCACTGGGCGGTATCTTTTCTGTTGCACTTTCCCTGGGGTTGCCCCCGGCTGTCGTTAACAGCCCTCCTGCCCTGCGGAGCCCGGACTTTCCTCTGCCCCCGGTATCTGTTACTACTGTCGGCAGCGGCCACATGGCCTGCTTATATCTTCATTATTATAGCTCTTAAGCACACTTATTTACAAGTCTGATAATAATCCTACAGCCTGTAAACACCACCTCTCTCATTAGAAAACATGCTTGATTGTCATCAGTTTTTGATAGCATTATTGTCCAATTCCTTCCGCTACTTCCGCTTTTTAGTCTTAGTTTCTTTTTTTACATCCGCCGGCTGCTCCTTTTTAGCCTCAACAGCTTCATTTGCATCAACAGGAGCTTCTTTTTTAACCTCAACCGGAGCTTCTTTCTTAATCTCTATCGGCTGTTCTTTCTTAATCTCTATCGGCTGTTCTTTCTTAATCTCTATCGGCTGTTCTTTCTTAATCTCTATCGGCTGTTCTTTCTTAATCTCTATCGGCTGTTCTTTTATTATCTCTGCAGGTTTAGTGTTCTCAATTTCAACTACCTGCTCTTTCTTTACTTCTACAGGTTGCTCTGTCTTAACCTCTATCGGCTGTTCCTTTATGTGTTTGAAAAACACTGCACCAAGTGGGGGAAGCTGCGCAGAAAGCGAAAACGGCCTGTTCTGCCACCATACGTGATCGGCATGAAACCCGCCCCAGTTGCCTATATTGCCGCCCCAAAAACGCTCTGAATCACTGTTTAATATCTCCTTATAAAATCCCTCATAAGGTACCCCGATTCTGTAGTTTAATCTTGGCACAGGCGTTAAATTAAATACACAGATTATTACTTCATCTGTATTTTTTGACTTTCTCATAAATGATACAATACTGTTGCTATAGTCATTAAAGTCTATCCACTCAAAGCCCTCGTGGCTGAAATCAACCTCATAAAGGGCCCTCTCTTGCTTGTACATATGGTTAAGTTCCTTTACAAAATTTAGAAGTTTCTGATGCGGTTCATACTCCAGTAAATGCCAGTCAAGACTGGTTTCGAAGTTCCACTCCTTCCACTGTCCAAACTCCCCGCCCATAAACAGAAGTTTTTTCCCGGGCTGAGCATACATGTAGGCGTAGAGAAGCCTTAGGTTTGCAAACTTCTGCCACATATCCCCGGGCATCTTATCCAGCATGGAACGTTTCAAATACACTACCTCATCGTGGGAAAGCACATTTACAAAGTTTTCCGTAAAAGCATAAAGCAGGGCAAAAGTCAGATTGTTGTGATGATAACGCCTGTGAATAGGTTCTTTCTGGAAGTATGATAAAATATCGTGCATCCACCCCATGTTCCACTTAAGGCTAAAACCGAGGCCTCCCAGATACGTAGGTCTTGAGACCATAGGCCACGCCGTTGACTCCTCGGCTATCGTCAATACTCCAGGATGATAGGTGTGTACCACCTCGTTAAATCTCTTAAGCATTGCTATTGCCTCAAGGTTTTCCTTACCTCCATATTGGTTAGGCAGCCACTCTCCATGCTTTTTCGAGTAATCAAGATATAGCATAGAGGCCACGGCATCCACCCTCAAACCATCCAAATGATATTTATCCAGCCAAAATAAGGCATTTGCTATTAAGAAGTTTGTTACCTCGTTTCTACCATAGTTAAATATGAGAGTGCCCCACTCTTTGTGCTCACCACGTCTGGGGTCAGCATGTTCGTAAAGCGCTGTACCGTCAAAATAGGACAGGCCGTGCGAGTCTCTTGGAAAATGCGCCGGTACCCAGTCCATTATTACTCCTATGCCGTTTTGATGGCACATGTCTATTAAATACATAAAATCTTCAGGAGTTCCGAAACGGCTTGTCGGGGCAAAATACCCTACAGGCTGATACCCCCATGAGGCATCCAGCGGATGCTCCTGTACCGGAAGCAATTCGATGTGTGTATATCCAATCTCCTTTACATATGAAACCAACTGGTCAGCCATTTCTCTGTATGTAAGCCAGCGGGGCATCCCCTCCTCCGGCACTTGTTTCCATGATGACAAGTGCACCTCATACGTGCTGCATGGCTCCTCAAGCCAATTCCTCCCCGACCTCTCCTCCATCCACTTATCATCATTCCACTTGTACTTATTTATGTTATGCACAATAGAGGCACTCTTAGGACGCACCTCGGCATAAAAACCATATGGGTCTGACTTTATGCCTATATAATTATTATATTTACCCTTTATCTCAAACTTATAAACATCACCCTCCTGCAAGGCGGGAATAAATATTTCCCAAACCCCAAAGATGCCCCTTAATCTCATCTGATGGCGTCTGCCGTCCCAGTTGTTGAAATCCCCTATTACGCTTACTCTTGCAGCATTAGGCGCCCATACGGCAAAAAACACTCCCTTTATTTCGTCTATTTCCATCACATGGGCACCAAGCTTTTCATATTTTTTGTAATGGGTGCCCTCGCTCATCAGGTGCAAATCAAAATCAGTCAATACAGGCAAAAATGAGTATGGATCGTCGTACTCTATTTCTGCGCCATCGTCCATTACAGCTTTTAGTCTGTACGGAAAGACCTCGGAAACTCGCTCCACGATAGCCTCATAAAATCCCTCCGCCCTTATCTTTGTGCACTGGTAAATCTTTTTTTCATCTTTTCTGACTACATAAAGCTCTTTACTGCCCGGCAGGAATGCCCTCACTGCTACGGCATCTTTATTATCAAACTTAATCGGATGAACCCCCAAAATGGAAAAAGGGTCAGCATGGCACGAGCCAAGTATCGCATTAACGTGGTCATTAAACTCCATATTACAACCTCCTCACTTCTATATCATTATTTATCATACTACAAAAAACACTTTAAACCTTTCAAAAAAACACAAGCCCACAATAGTAACCTATACGATACTCTGTTGTCAACGAAAGCCCCTACAGTCATCCAAAAAATTATTTCTACCCGCTTGATAGTGTCCTTTGATTAGCCGGAACATTTTGATTGGCCGCCTGTTTCTGTCCAACACAAGACTACACTGTTTTATACCAAGTAGCAGTCAAAAGAGTAACGAGGCGGCAAGGAGAAAGCGACACCTCCCCATACAGGGGATTCCCCTTTAGGGGAGACGTCAAGGAGCTTTAGACGAAGCCAACAAAGTTAATCGAATGAATGCAGCTTGGTAAGGCGACAAGGGCATATTCTTTGTATTACCCACTCCAGATGTGAAGTGCCTTTCTAACTATAACTCCCCGCTAGTTTCTCTATCTCTTTTAATTTATTTACCTCGCCCAGGGCAATAAGAATATCACCTGACTTTATGACGGTCTTATGGGTTGGATTAAAACGCATCTCGCCGTCTGAGCGTTTTATCGCCACTATTATAATGCCATACTTTCTTCCTATTTCAGTTTCAGCCACGGTTCGGTCGGCAAACACCGATGTCTCCTTTACCGTTATCTCCTCCATCTGAAGCGCAATATTGCCGCTTTGGGTTGCAAATTCCAAAAAATCCACTACTGAGGGCTTAAGTATTGTCTGCGCTATCTTAAGCCCCCCGATGTTGTAAGGAGCCACGACCCTGTCCGCCCCCGCCCTGATCAACTTTAACTCCGTGCTCTCTTCAAGCGCACGCGCCACTATTTTCAGAGACGGGTTTAGCACCCGTGACGATAACACTACAAACAGATTCTTAGCATCGGTTGAAAGCACTGAGATTACTCCTTTTGCTCTTTCTATGCCAGCCCCTTTTAAAACATCATCATGCGTTGCATCTCCCGATAAATACAAATAATCCTCATCTGTTTCAATCTCTAATATCTCCTGCTCTATCACCACAAATGGCACACCCGATGCCCTCAACTCCTTGCATATTATCCTGCCCATCCTGCCAAAACCGCATATTATATAATGGTCCTTTATCTCTTTTATTTTCTTTTCCAACTTCCTCCTCCCCATAATTTTTTGAAACTCGCCCTCAAACAATGCCCTCAAACCCACATTTACATTGTAGGCCAAAATGCCGACTCCTGAAAAAATCAAAAATATTGTAAATGCCCTTCCACTGTTGCTTAGCCCATGGACTTCCTGAAAACCAATCGTTGCCAGCGTTATAACCACCATATAAAAAGCATCAAATGAGTTCCAGCCCTCTATTGCCATATAGCCCGCCGTACCTAAGGTCAGTATCGCAACCAACAGCACAGCCGATATTATAAGCTGCTTTCTTAACTCTCCTATTGACTGTTGCACTACAGTATTGTCTCCTTTTTAATTGCTTCGTCAAAACCTCACATAATAGCAGGCTGTATTCTAACGTCTAATACCAAGTACCTTCAATCGTCTAACATCGAATGAATGCAACTCGGTATGACTGCAACTCGGTATCACATAGTCCACAAAATACTGACCGGCTGCTTAATTAATAAACAGCCGGTCTCTGTATATTCAATATTTGTAACGACTGGTATCAGATTATGTATCTAACACAGGTTCCTCTTGCTCCACCTCTTTCTTTACCTCATCGGATTCCCGTCTCACATACGTGTTTCTGTATCTGTCCATACCCGTGCCGCAAGGAATTATCTTGCCCATTATTACGTTTTCCTTAAGGCCCCGTAACTCATCCACCCCGCCGCAAAGTGCTGCATCTGTAAGCACTCGTGTGGTTTCCTGAAATGAGGCGGCGGAGACCCAACTGTAGGTAGTAAGAGATGCCTTTGTTATACCCAAAAGCAGTGGCCTGCCTATCGCCGGTTTTTTACCCTCAGCCTGCACTACTGCATTTATTTCCTGAAACTCCATCCGATCAACCTGGTCGCCTATCATGAGCTCAGTATCTCCGGGTTCCTCGATTCGCAGCTTTTTCATCATTTGCCGGATTATTATCTCTATGTGTTTGTCATTTATGGAAACACCCTGCAGGCGATAAACCTTCTGAACCTCGTCCACGAGATAGCGTTGAAGCTCGGTAGGACCCAGTATGTCCAAAATATCGTGGGGATTTACCGCCCCATCCATAAGAGCCTCACCTGCCTTTACCCAGTCACCCTCATGAACTGTCACATGCTTACCCTTGGGAATCGTATACTCCTTAACAACGTCCCCACCGCGTACCTTTACCATTCTGGAGCCCTTCTGCGTTGACACAAACTCCACCACGCCGTCTATCTCTGAAACAAGCGTAGGCTCCTTAGGCTTTCTTGCTTCAAACAGCTCTGCTACCCTGGGAAGACCTCCGGTTATGTCCTTTGTCTTAACCGTCTCTCTCGGTATCTTTGCCAAAACATCACCAGGTGCCACAAGATCGTTCTTTTCAACCAGAATGTTTGACCCCACAGGAAGCATATACCTTGCCGGTGCACCGTTAGGAAGCCTAAGCGTTGCTTTTCCATGCTCATCTTTTATAGATATTCTCGGCCTCAGGTCAAGGTTTGTCGGATAGTCAACTATGAGCTTATGGGAAAGTCCCGTTATTTCGTCAACCTGCTCCTTAACGGTAACTCCCTCCTCAACATCTCCCCACGCAACCCGTCCTCCAACCTCCGTCAAAATGGAGGTGGAATATGGATCCCATTCGGCTATCTTTTGCCCTATCTGAACCTTATCACCGTCCTTTACAAGAAGCTTTGCAGCATAAACGATATTGTGCTTTTCTCTCTCACGGCCGCTTTCATCCACAACGGCTATGAAAGCATTACGGTTCATAACCACATGCAGGCCGTCTCTGTTAATAACTGAGTTGACGTCCACAAAGTTAATGGTACCGGAGTGCTTAACACTCAATACAGCCTGCTCAATTATCTTTGTTGCAGCACCGCCGATATGGAATGTTCTCATGGTAAGCTGTGTGCCGGGTTCTCCAATTGATTGTGCCGCTATGATTCCCACAGCCTCGGCCATCTGTATCCGTTCGTTTCTCGCTAAATCCCTGCCGTAGCAGTTCATGCAGATACCAAAGCGTGTCTGGCAGGTCAGCACGGAACGAATCTTCACCCTGTCTATACCGGCCTCAACTATACGTACAACCATCTCCTCATCAATATCGCCGTTTTTAGAAAGTATCAGCTCTTTAGTAATCGGGTCACGTATGTCCTCTGCACTAATACGCCCTAGGAGTCTCTCCTCAAGCGGCTGTATTATTTCTCCGCCCTCGATAAGGGCCGTTATCATTATCCCGTCATCTGTGCTGCAGTCAACCTCAGTGATTATCACATCCTGGGCAACATCCACCAGTCTCCTTGTAAGATAACCGGAGTTTGCGGTTTTTAAAGCCGTATCCGCAAGGCCTTTTCGTGCACCATGGGTTGAAATAAAGTACTGAAGCGGAGAGAGCCCCTCACGGAAGTTAGCCGTTATAGGTGTTTCTATGATTTCACCGGATGGTTTAGCCATGAGACCTCTCATACCGGCAAGCTGCCTTATCTGGGCTGCCGAGCCCCTTGCACCTGAGTCTGCCATCATAAATACGCTGTTAAAGGCACGGCTCTTTTCGATTTCCTCAGGAGTCAGCACTTTACCTTCCTCGGCTCCTAACTCCGCCATCATGACCTCGGCCACTTTCTCCGTCACATTTGCCCATATGTCTATTACCTTGTTGTACCTCTCACCCTGTGTTATCAGTCCGTCTGAGTACTGCTTATAGACTTCCATAACTTCTTTTTCCGCGCCTTTGAGTATTTCAGCCTTCTTTGAGGGCACATGCATATCTGAAATACAAATGGAGATTCCTGACTTAGTGGCATACTCAAAACCGAGTCTCTTCAGTTCGTCCAAAAATAACACAGTCTTTCTCTTTCCGGCATACTTATGGGCATAGTCTATCACCTTTTGCACTTCCTTTTTGGTCAGCACCCGGTTGATTTCTTGAAATGGTACCTCCTGAGGAACTATCTCATAAAAAAGCACCCTGCCCACTGTTGTTGAGATTTTTTCATCGTTTAAATACACCGTTATCCTTGCATGTTCGGACACAGCGCCGTTGTCGTAGGCAATACGTACCTCATCAGTGGAGGAAAATATCTTACCCTCGCCTTTTGCTCCTGTCTTTTCTTTGGTCAAATAGTAAATACCTAAGACCATATCCTGAGTAGGAAGCACAATGGGCTTACCGCTTGCAGGGGAAAGCAGATTGTTTATAGACATCATAAGCACCCTTGCCTCTACCTGTGCTTCTATGGAAAGGGGAACGTGTACCGCCATCTGGTCTCCGTCAAAGTCTGCATTATATGAGGTACAGACAAGAGGATGCAGTTTTATGGCCTTTCCCTCAATAAGCACAGGGTCAAAGGCCTGTATGCCAAGCCTGTGTAAAGTCGGCGCCCTGTTTAGCAAAACAGGATGTTCCTTGATTACCTCCTCAAGGGCATCCCAAACCTCAGGACGTTCCATCTCTACAAATTTCTTTGCCTGCTTTATAGTTGTAACGTACCCCTTATCCTCAAGTTTATTAAAAACAAACGGTTTAAACAACTCAAGAGCCATAAGTTTTGGAATCCCGCACTGGTGAAGCTTAAGGTCAGGGCCAACCACAATAACAGAACGACCCGAGTAATCTACACGTTTACCCAGGAGGTTTTGCCTGAAACGCCCCTGCTTGCCCTTAATCATATCACTGAGGGATTTAAGGGAACGTTTGGTTGAGCCCTTGGGAACTTTAGCTCCCTTTGTGTTGTCAAACAGAGAATCCACAGATTCCTGAAGCATCCGCTTTTCATTTTTAACTATAACGCTTGGTGCCTTCAGTTCCATCAAACGCTTCAACCGGTTGTTTCTGTTTATAACCCTCCGGTAGAGATCATTTAAATCAGAGGTGGCAAATCTGCCGCCCTGAAGCGGTACCAGCGGTCTTAAATCAGGCGGAAGCACCGGTATTACATCAAGAATCATCCACTCCGGCCTGTTGCCGGAACTTATGAAATCTTCCACTATTTTCAGACGCTTGGTCAGACGTTTTTTTATCCCTACGGAGCTTATCTCATGGATTTTTATCTTTAGCTCATTATCCAGCACTGTTAAATCCACCTTCTTCAGCAGCTCTTTAATAGCCTCTGCTCCCATACCGGCTTTAAACCTGTTTCCAAGTTCCATGTTGTATTTCTTGTACTCTTCCTCAGTGAGAACTTGTTTTTCCTTAAGAGGAGTATCACCTGGGTCTATTACCACATAGCTTTCAAAGTAGAGTACCTTTTCCAGGTTTTTCATAGTCATGTCAAGAAGTAATCCTATCCGGCTGGGAACTCCCTTTAGAAACCATATGTGGGCAACCGGAGTGCAAAGCTCTATGTGGGCAAGCCGCTCCCTTCTGACCTTTGCGTGTATGACCTCAACACCGCACTTATCACACACCACACCACGGTGCTTCATTCTCTTATATTTTCCGCAAATACACTCCCAGTCCTTCACAGGCCCGAATATTTTGGCACAGAACAGCCCGTCCTTTTCCGGTTTAAACGTTCTGTAGTTTATTGTCTCCGGTTTTTTGACCTCTCCAAAAGACCACTCCCTTATTCTGTCAGGAGAGGCCAGCTTAATCCTGACAGCATCGAATTCCTTCTGACTCTTCGGCTCGTGGTACATACCAAACATGTTATCTGACAAATTCTATCCCCCCTTGTTCTTTTTCTCAAGAAGTTCAACGTCAAGACAAAGGCTCTGAAGCTCCTTTATAAGTACGTGGAATGACTCCGGCACGCCGGGGTCAAGGGTTGCGTCCCCCTTAACTATTGCCTCGTACATCTTCGCCCTTCCACTAACATCATCGCTCTTAACCGTTAAGTACTCCTGAAGCGTGTATGACGCCCCGTATGCCTCCAAAGCCCACACTTCCATTTCACCCAGGCGCTGACCGCCAAATTGTGCTTTACCTCCCAGTGGCTGCTGTGTAACCAAAGAGTATGGCCCAATGGAACGGGCATGTATCTTATCCTCTACAAGGTGGTGAAGTTTCAACATATACATATAACCCACAGTAACAGAGCGTTCAAAGGCCTCACCGGTTTTGCCGTCATAAAGGACCGACTGGCCGGTCTCGGAAAGGCCGGATTTCGTTAACATCTCCCTCAGGTCTTCCTCCGTAGCACCTTCAAACACAGGCGTTGCCACATTGATGCCTAAAGCATTTGCCGCCATTCCAAGATGTGTCTCCAGTATCTGACCCACATTCATTCTTGATGGCACTCCGAGAGGGTTTAACACTACATCCACAGGTGTGCCGTCAGGCAGGTATGGCATATCATCATCGGGCAGCACCATTGCCACCACTCCCTTGTTTCCATGCCGGCCTGCCATCTTATCCCCCACCTGAATCTTACGCTTCATCGCTATATAAACCTTGATGAGTTTATTGACCCCTGGAGGCAGTTCATCGCCTTTTTTCAGTCTCTCTATGCGTTCATCATACCGGAGTTGAAGATTTTTGAGATAATCTTTCACCTTTTTATTGAGTTCCTCTACCTCGCTGGTAATATCCTCATCATCAATTTTAAGGCGTACGATTTTTTTATCTCCTAAAGCCTCCAGCATCCGAGTATCCAGAATATCTCCGGTTTTGCAGATAAAATCCTTATTAGATTGATCCCTTACATCCTCAAGGACTATCTTACCAAGCAATAATTTTCTTACCTTATTGTAGAGCTCCTGACTTACTATTCTGGTTTCCTCTTCAAAATCCCTCTGAAGCCCCCTTATTTCCTCATCCTCAAGCGCCTTTGCTCTTGCATCCTTTTTTATTCCGCGCCTTGTAAAGACTTTAACGTCAACCACCGTGCCCTTAATGCCGGGTGGGACGTACAGGCAGCTTTCCTTAACCTCCTCAGCTTTCTCCCCAAAAATGGCTCGCAGGAGTTTCTCCTCAGGCGTAAGCTGCGTCTCACCCTTGGGGGTTATTTTACCGACAAGGATATCTCCGGGTTTTACTTCCGCTCCTATATATATTATTCCGCTTTCATCAAGGTCGGCAAGTGCATCCTCACCTACATTGGGAATATCTCTGGTGATTTCCTCCGGGCCGAGCTTCGTATCCCTGGCCTCCACCTCAAACTCCTCCACGTGCACCGATGTAAAGACGTCGTCCTTAACAAGCCGTTCACTTAGCAAAATAGCATCCTCAAAGTTATATCCGCCCCAGGGCATAAATGCCACCAGAACATTCTTACCAAGCGCCAGCTCGCCCATATCTGTCGACGGGCCGTCTGCGATGACATCCCCTGCTGTTACCTTAGCACCCACATCGACTATCGGACGTTGGTTTATACAAGTGGCCTGATTGGAGCGTGCAAATTTAATAAGATTATAGATATCCACACTACCCTCTTCCTCCACCCTAACCACTATTCTGTTGGAATCAAGGCTTTCCACAGTGCCGGAGCGCCGTGCAGTAATACATGCACCTGAGTCCCTTGCCGCTACATACTCCATGCCTGTGCCCACAATGGGTGACTCGGTATAGGTCAGCGGAACCGCCTGTCTTTGCATGTTAGAACCCATAAGGGCACGGTTGGCATCGTCGTTTTCAAGAAACGGAATAAGCGATGCCGACACGCCTACTATTTGCTTAGGAGAGACGTCCATGTAGTCAATCTCTGCGGGGGTGAAAATCTTTAAGTCGCCACCGATTCTTGCCGATATGGCCTCACCTATCAGGCTGCCCTGTGCATCTATCGGCGATGTTGCCTCAGCTATTACAAACCTCTCACCCTCTATAGCTGAGAGAAAGAGTATCTCACCTGTGACTTTGCCGTTTATAACCTTTCTGTAGGGTGCTTCCAAAAAACCATACTCGTTTATACGGGCATAGCTGGCTAAAGAGACGATTAATCCGATGTTTGGCCCCTCAGGGGTCTCAATCGGGCAGATTCTGCCGTAATGGGTCGGGTGTACGTCTCTTACCTCAAACCCTACGCGTTCACGGGTTAAACCGCCCGGACCCAGGGCCGACAGTCTTCTCTTGTGAGTTATCTCTGAAAGCGGATTCGTCTGGTCCATAAACTGACTTAACTGGCTGGAACCGAAAAACTCCTTAACAGCCGCCATTACGGGCTTGGCATTTATGATATCATGGGGCATTACATCCTTGATATCTATAATCATCATCTTTTCCTTAATAGCCCGCTCCATACGGATAAGCCCGATACGGAACTGGTTTTCAAGAAGCTCTCCCACGCTCCTTACACGTCTGTTTCCCAGATGGTCTATATCGTCCACCTCACCTAGACCGGTTCTCAGCGCAAGCAGGTACTTTATTATCTCTATGATGTCGCTGTCGGTTAAAACGGTGTTGTCCATAGGGGTGTCAAGTCCGAGACGCTTATTGACTTTGAGGCGTCCCACGGGGGAAAGATCATAACGTTTTTCATCAAAAAACAAGCCGGCAAACAGTGCTTTAGACGCCTCAAGCGTCGGAGGCTCACCGGGTCTCATCTTTTTATATATCTCTATGAGGGCGTCCTCTTTGGTATTGATCTTATCCATTAAAAGAGTATCCCTCAGAGAGGATAAGTACCGCACATTATCAATAAAAAGTAAATCCAGAGTTTCTATCGGCAATGAAAGAATTCTGTCCAGACCTTCAGCATTAATAACCTCGTTACCCTCGACGATTATTTCACCTGTTTCAGGGTCAACTACGTCATTGAGGCTGTAACGCCCTATGATTTCATCCCTCAAAATAGGAATTTCTTCAATCCCTGCATTCTGAAGCCGCTTAATGGCGGCCTTTGTGATTTTTGCACCTTCTTTTACCAAAAGCGTACCCTTGCTCTTAGGGTCATAAATTGTTGTGCTGGCCTTGCTTCCCGCCAGGATGCCTGAGACGCGGCGGCTGAAATTGTTGCTGCCCAGAATCTTTATCTTCTCTATCGGATAAAAAATCTTCAGCAGATCCTCGTTTTTATAAGCCAGCGCTTTGAGCACAATAGTGGCCGGCAGTTTCTTCCTTCTGTCTATCCTTACGTAGAGTATGTCTTTAGTGTCAAACTCGAAATCCAGCCATGACCCTCTGGAGGGAATAACCCTTGCAGTGTAGAGCAGCCGCCCGCTTGTGTGGGTTTTTGTTTTATCAGTGTTGAAAAACACACCTGGAGAGCGGTGAAGCTGACTTACAATAACGCGTTCTATACCGTTTATTACAAAAGAGCCCGTCTCAGTCATAAGAGGAATCTCACCGATATAGACCTCCTCTTCACGTGACTCCTTAAGTAATTTCTTGTCGTCCTCTGATTTCTTACCGTCTTCCGGTCCCTCCCACAAATTCAGCCTTACCCTGATTTTAATAGGCGCCGAATAGGTTAGTCCCTTGTGAACACACTCCCTGACCCGGTACTTAGGCTCCAACAGATAGTAGCCCAGATACTCTATCGAGGCCGTCTCGTTGTAATCAATAATTGGAAAGACACTCCTGAAAGCCGACTCAAGGCCGATATTTCTTCTCTGTGCGTTTGTCAGGTCTTTTTGTAAAAACACCTCATATGATCTTCTCTGTATTTCTATTAAATATGGTACATCAAGTACCCTTGCTACCTTACCCAGGTTAACCCGTTCTTTAAGTGCCCTTGTCATGTTACTCCTTAAGTATTTTTATAAGCGGCTTTTAATCCACATCAATAAGGAAAAAGCCTGTATTTTTGTTAGGATATAACAGCCAATGGGAATATTCGCTACTTGATTTCTACTTTAGCTCCCTGCTCCTCTACTTTAGCCTTAATATTTTCAGCCTCTTCTTTGGACACGCCGGTCTTTATCTCTTTTGGAGCAGTGTCAACGAGTTCTTTTGCCTCTTTAAGCCCCAGTCCCGTCAACTCTCTGACAACCTTTATGACCTGAATTTTCTTATCCCCTACCGAGGCTAAAATTGCATCAAAACTTGTCTTTTCCTCAACCGGAGCCGCCGCTTCCGCCGCCGGAGCCGCCGCCACCGCTACCGCCGCCGCAGCCGTCACTCCATATCTTTCCTCAAACTCCTTGATAAACTCCGACATTTGAAGTATTGTCATATTGTCAAAAAATTCAAACACCTGTTCTTTTGTTACTGAAGCCATACTGCCTCCTCATAGATATTTTTCAGAGATTAACACTCCGCTTTAGTTTGTCTTTTTTTCTTTTAACGCATTTAGCGCATTAACCATCCTGCTCACTGTGGCATCAAGAAGGGATGCCATCTTACCTAACGGTGCAGAGAAACAACCGGCCACCTGAGAAAGTAACACCTCACGCGGCGGAAGCTCAGATATTTTCTTTAAATCCTTGGCGTCAAAAAGCCTTCCTTCCACAAAACCGTTTAATACCTTAAACTTATCATTTCTCTTTGCATACTCAAATACCTTCTTAGAGACCGATATCGGATCGTCAAAACCTATGGCCAACCCTACAGGCCCCACAAAATTCCCCTTTGCACTCTCTACCGCCGTACCCTCACAGGCCAGCATGGCAAGAGTGTTTTTTACCACCTTGTACTCAATGCCGTTTTTCCTTAAATTGACCCTTAAATCCGAAAGGTTCTCAACCGTCATCCCTATGTAGTTTGTAAAGACCACAGACTTTGACCGGTTGAATTTGTCCTTCAACTCTGCAACTACATCCTTTTTTTCCTGTTTGTTCATATCAGTTCCTTCTTTTAAAAGAATTTGTACAGCAGGAGATTGTGGTTGGAGGGCTGAAATACCCAAATCGAGCATATGCAGCTTTTTTGCCTCCAGTCTAAACAGGCCGGATAATACTCTAACCGATTAAACGGTATCGTACCTGTTGTCTCCGACTGAGCTATCTTGTAAAAACTCAAATCCTTGTTAAAGTTACAGTGTTAAAATCCACCTTTAGGCCTGGTCCCATGGTGGAGGTGACCACAAGCCTTTTTAAATACTTCCCTTTGCTTGTCTGCGGCTTGGCCTTAATTACGGAATCCACAGCCGTTTTGATATTTTCCACGAGTGAGGCTGTACTGAAAGAGAGTTTTCCTACCGGCATGTGAATAATGCCTGCCTTTTCCACCCTGTAGTCAACCTTTCCGGCTTTTATTTCTTTTACGGCTTTGGCCACGTCAAAAGTGACAGTGCCGGTTTTGGGGTTAGGCATAAGCCCTCTTGGACCCAGTAATTTACCCAGTTTACCTACAGCGCCCATAATATCGGGTGTTGCCACCGCCTTATCGAAATCAAGCCAGCCCTTTTGGATTTTCTCAATCATGTCATCAGCGCCGACAAAATCAGCGCCTGCCTCGGTTGCTTCCTTTTCCTTTTCACCCTTTGCAAAGACAAGAACCTTTACCTGCTTACCTGTTCCGTGAGGGAGCACAACAAAACCTCTGACCATCTGATCGCTCTTTCTGGGGTCAACACCCAGGTTAAGGGCAATGTCCACAGTCTCGTCAAACTTCACATACTTAAATGACTTAAGGGCCTCTATGGCGTCCTCTAGAGAGAGCTCTTTGAGAGTCTCCAGCTTACTCTTTACATCTTCATACTTCTTACCCATTATAATATCCTCCTGAAAAACCTTAACCTGCTACTACATCCACACCCATGCTGCGAGCCGTACCGCTGATAATCTTCACACCCTCGTCCAGTTCGTAGGCGTTTAAATCGGGCATCTTGGTCCGGGCTATTTCCATGACTTGTTCCGTAGTAATCTTCCCGACTTTTTCCTTGTTGGGAACACTGGAGCCTTTAATAACACCGGCTGCTTTCTTTATCAGTTCCGAGGCAGGGGGTGTTTTGGTGATAAACGTAAAGGTCCTGTCTTTGTATATCGTCAGAACCACGGGGACTATGGTCTCTCCCATGGACTGAGTTTTAGCATTAAATTGTTTGCAAAAATCCATGATATTAACACCATGAGGACCCAGTGCCGGTCCTATGGGCGGTGCCGGATTTGCTTTGCCGGCATTTATCTGAATCTTCACCATTGCTTTTATTTCTTTTGCCATAATTCCTCCAAAAGTATATATCTTAATTTATATCCACTGTAATACTCTCAACTGTCGCTGCTAAGCGGCATATCAGGCTTTTTCCACCTGGTAGAAGTTCAACTCAACAGGCGTTTGTCTTCCAAAGATGCTTACCATGACCTTGAGTCTGCCGTGGTCCATATCAATATCGTCAACATATCCGTTAAAGTTAGAAAAAGGCCCGTCAACAATTCTGACGTTTTCACCTTTTTCATACTGCATCTTAACCTCAGTGCCCGGGCCCTTTTCCTGCTGAAGCAGTATAACCTCCACCTCCTCCGGTGGAAGTGACACAGGGTTCTGGCCGCCTACAAAACCCGTAACCCTCGGTATTGTCTTGACCATATGCCATGTCTCATCGTTTAGTTCCATTTCGACAAGAATGTATCCGGGATAGAACTTCTTATCGCTTTCGGCCTTTTTACCTCTTTTGATTTCAACCACACGCTCCGTTGGAATCAACACGCGGCTTATCATATCCTGCAACCCGCCGCGCTGTGCCTTATCCTCTATTGAGAATTTTACCTTTTCCTCATATCCCGAGTATGTATGAACAACGTACCACTGTTTTGCCATATGCCTACCTTATCAAATTCTGCATTATCTTAGTTAAACCCAAATCAACAATACCTAAGAAAAATGATAGTATTATAACAAAAATCAACACTACCCAGGTAGAACCGATAAGTTCCTCTCGCCCTGGAAATACAACCTTCTTTGTTTCAATCTTAACTTCTTTCAAAAAAGCCTTTATTCTTTCAATCATTTTCTTCCCTACTTACCTCTTCTTTACTTTTCCCCTGCACCATGCCAAAAAGGCAGGCCGCAGATATAACAATGGCAGGCCAGGAGGGATTCGAACCCCCAACACTCGGTTTTGGAGACCGACGCTCTGCCGTTAGAGCTACTGGCCTTTGCAAAGAAGCGCTCCGCAGCCAATTAAGATTTTGTCTCCTTGTGGTCTGTGTGACGGCGTTCAAATTTGCAATATTTTTTCATCAATATTTTTTCGGTCGTGTTTTTTTTGTTTTTTCTTGTTGCATAGTTCTTGCTCTTACATTCCGTACATTGTAGCAGTATAATATCTCTCATCGTTTGATTACTCCAAAACCTCTGTAACAACGCCGGCACCAACCGTTCTGCCACCTTCACGGATAGCAAAACGCAGCTCCTTCTCCATTGCTATGGGCGCTATCAACTCTACTCTTATGCTTATGTT
>JAMOBJ010000038.1 GCA_039908095.1 Nitrospirae bacterium YQR-1 | reverse complement strand
CACAGGCTCTACTACTAAATTTTTGGAGAAAATTTAGAAAAGAAAAAAAAGAAGGCTTGACATTTCAACATAGCAGTTAACTACAAAGGCAACTACAAAGGCAATAATAGAAATGTTGCTTGACGGGGCCGGGATGAGCAAGGTAATATATTTTAAAAAGGAGTTTAAGATATGTCAACAACAGTAAAGAGATTTATAAGTAAGGTTTTGCCTGATGGACACCTGTCACTTCCTGCTGATACTGCAAAGGAGGTGGGTAATGTCTTTGAGGTAATATTGATTCCGGTTGAGGAAACTGAAATATACACTTATGCAGAAGGGCTTGCACTTGAAAAGGGTTTTAAAAATTTAACAGCCTCTGACATTGAAAATATAATACACACCTCAAGAGGTATCCACTGAAGAGGATAGTTCTTGATACGAACGTTCTGATATCAGCCTTGTTTTGGAGTGGTACACCCTACGAGTTTCTGAATAGAATTCTTACCGGCTGTAAACCAAAAAAATCCGCACATATTATATAATACACTGTGCGGGGAATTCACGGCTATGCAGCTTAAAATACATCAGAGGGTATTGATAAGCCTCCTTATACCGATAACGTTGACGGCGGTGTTTATTCTTTACCAACTTAAGAGCTTTACGGCCGCTTATCATAGGATTCGTCTCATAGAAACCTCCGATGACATTAACATGACACTCCTTGAGATCCGCCGCTACGAAAAAAACATTTTACTGTTTAATGAAAAAGAAAGCGTATCACTTTTTTATGAGAACCTTGAAGTGCTGAAAAGAAAAATCGTGGATATCAGGCAGGAGATTATTAACGACGTCGGTGAGAGCACCTACAAAACACTCCTTAGAAACCTCTCTGATTATGAAAATAAGATAAACCATATAATTTTCAATAAAGAAATCTCAAGCTCGAACTACAACAAACAAATCAAAGAAGTTAGAGTGCTTGCAAGAGAAATTGAAGCACCGTTTGTTAAGATTAAACTCGCTGAACGTAAAAATATAGACGAAGAATTTAAAAAGATTAAAACTTCCTTTACGACCTCGTTTATTTTTCTAATCACAGCTTTGTCAGGGCTTGGATACTTGTTTTCAAGAAAATTAATCTCATGGCTTAAAGCAATGGAAAAATCATTTGAAAAGCTTGGCAAGGGGCAGTATGCAAAGATTTTTGACATTGACGGCCCCGATGAGTTAATCTCACTCATTGAGGTATATAACAGCACGGTACGGCAGGTGGAAACATCAAAAGAACAACTAAACAGAGCCTTGCGTGAGCTGGAGGTTGTAAATGCTGAAATACTAAAAAAACAGGATGTATTGGTTGAAGCTAAAAAGGCCTCCGCTATGAAACTCCTTGCCTCTGAGATTTCTCACGAAATAAATAATCCCATGTCGTCCCTTAGCATGATGCTCGGGCTCCTTTACGAGGAACTCCCTGAGGGAGATACTAAAAAGGAAAATGTTTCTTTCATGCTGGGTGAACTCCAAAGATGTAACCAGATAATCGAAAAACTTACGGCATTTGCAAAAAAAGAACAATTACACATGCGCAGTATAAACCTGAAAGAGATAATCCCTGAGGTCACAGAAATTGTAAGCAAGCAAAATACCGGGAAAAATGTAGCGTTAACGGTAAACATAGATGAACTTCCGGATGAAATCACAGCCGATAACCTGTTGATTCAAAACGCTATGATAAATCTGCTGTCCAATGCCTATGAGGCTATGCCTGAGGGCGGAAGGATAGAAGTCTCCGGCAATATCTCCGGAAATTATGCTATAATTACCATATCAGACACAGGCCATGGGTTTTCCGCGGAAAACCATTCTCGGATTTTTGAACCATTTTTTACGACAAAGGAGCAAAGCGGGGGCAGCGGCATAGGATTGGCTTTAACGAGAAAAATAATACAACGCCACGGCGGCGGAATAACGGTAAAGAGTTCTTTAGGTCAGGGGACAACCTTTACAGTACAATTACCCTTAAAAACATATGATGAAAATACTTGTAGTTGATGATGAAATCGGCATCTGCAGATCGCTTGAGATGCTTTTTACAAAAGAGGGCTACAATGCGTGCTCATATAACACAGGCGCTCAGGCACTCAGTGCAGCCGCAGAAAGGGAGTTCCATGTAGCATTTGTTGACTTAAAGCTGCCTGATATGGACGGCCTTGATCTCATCAAACACATCAAAGAGAGACTGCCCTCAATTCAGATAATTGTAATAACCGGATTTGCCACAATCGAGACGGCGGTAACAGCCATAAGAAACGGAGCATATGACTATTTAACTAAACCGCTGTCTCTGGATAAGGTAAGAATAACGCTAAAGCGTGCGCTTGAGAAAGTCACCCTGACTGCCGAGATAAACTATCTCAGAGCCGAGCTGTGCCAATCCTTTGGTTTTGAAAATATAATAGGCGGAAGTAAAAAAATAGAGGAAGTGTTTCAAATCATAAGACAAACTGCCGGAAGCGACAGCAATGTGCTCATAACCGGTGAGTCCGGTACAGGGAAAGAACTGGTGGCCAGGGCTATTCATTACAACTCACAGAGAAGAAATGAACGCTTTGTGGCGGTCAACTGCGGGGCTGTATCAAGTGAACTGATTGAGTCGGAATTCTTCGGACATGTCAAGGGAGCTTTTACCGGAGCGGTTAAAGATAAAACCGGATTTCTGGAACATGCCGCAGGGGGCTCTCTTTTTCTTGATGAAATAGGAGAGACATACCCCGACTTTCAGGTTAAACTTCTGCGGGTCATTCAGGAGGGTGAGTTTAACAGGGTTGGAAGCCCACACCATGAAAAAGTTAATACGAGATTCATAGCGGCAACAAACAGGGACCTGGCAAAGGCTATGTCTGAGGGAACATTCAGGAAAGACTTGTTTTACAGGCTTAATGTTATCTCTATACATTTGCCTCCGCTTAGGGAAAGGCGCGAGGATATACCCATACTTGCACGGCATTTTCTTCAAAAATACTCTCATAAAAGAAGAGGTGTTAAAATCACAGGGTTTACACAGGACGCTGTTGAGGCTCTCATAGGATATGATTTCCCCGGAAACATCAGAGAACTGGAAAACACCATCGAATACGCTATATCCTTTACCAATACCAATGAGATAACCTTAAACGATCTCCCGCAGAAAATCCGGTTAAATAAAATAAAGCCTCCGGCTGTTACAACAATAGATAAACCGCTTAAAACTGCCGTTGACAATTACGAAAAGCTTCTTATATCCTCTGCCCTGAGGCAGTGTTCAGGCAATATTTCCCAGACTGCCAGAGTATTAAGCATACACAGACAAAGCCTTCAACAAAAAATCAAAGATTTCTCAATTAATATAAACGACTTGAAGGACTCATGAAAATACTTGTTCCGCTTGACGACACACCCGCCGCCGGCAGCGCACTGGCTACAGCCGTGCATCTGTCCAAAACACTCCGCTACTACGTAATGGCCATGTTTGTAAACACGGGGGGTGAGTACTCACCGGAGTTAACCCACTACGGCGGCATAAAGGCAATGGTTGACAAGGAACTGCAGGTAAAGGGCCAATCAGTCTTAGATAGTGCATTTATAACGGCTAAAGCAATGGGTTGCCACATAGAGGGTATCATTTCCTATGGGATTGCCGACACCGAAATAATTAATTATGTCCATGAAAACGGGGTGGTAAAGTTAGTTGTAATTGGAAGGCCGGCATCGGAGATTGCCCTTCAGATGTGTAAAAACGTGGTGAGCAGTCTAAAGGTGCCGGTTTTGCTGGTAAACAGAGAGGCGGAGATAAAAAACATGCTTGTTGCTGTAACCAACTCTGAATCGTCACGCAAGGCAGCCACATTTGCCGCATTTCTGGCCGAAAAAACAGGCGCAGGCATTACCCTTATAAATGTGATACCCGATACGGCTTCCATACTTATGAACTACGGCTACATAAGCGAGGCGCCCTCTATGGACAGAAGAATTACTCAACTTGAAAAGGATTTTTCAGAGCGCGCCAGGGTAACTCTGTCCTCAGCTCTTAAGATTATAAACACCTCAGCTCAATCTGTTATAAGGTCGGGAGATGCTTACCGTGAGCTGTTAAACGCCGCCTCACAGTACGACCTTTTGGTTTTGGGAGCATCAAACACAAACAAAATCGGCTCTATATCAGGTAAAATCATAAGCAATAAGGTCATCAACACTCTCTATGTGCAGTGATTTCTTGCATGCAAGAGTAATCAACATCCAACACTAAAACCCAGTATTAAAACCGCTAAGCTACCGTTTTTCAAAGGTTTTGCTCTTGTTTATATCATAAGTGGTGCAATAATACGCTGCGGCCTGAGTTTCAGAAAATAATACGATTCAAGCATAACTATTTGACAAATAAGCATAAATTGATCTGGCACGCTCTTTGATATATTAAAAGCGGATACATGAGAGAGATGAACAAAACGGAAGCTGAAAAATAAAAAGACTTAAACAAAGGAGGTGAACTAAATGGATAATTTGATCAACTGGCTCGTGGAGCTCAACAAGACTAACCATGTATGGTTTGGAGTAGTAACAGTGTTAATAATGTCAGGGCTTGGCGCATTGATAGGGGCGTCAATTGAGGTGTTTTTTAAAATGTTGGGTATAAAATCAAACAAGATCGAAATTCATCACTAAGTCATAGTGAAAAGCGAAACGGAGGGATAAACAAATGGAGTTATATTTACCTATAGCCGGAGTGGAGATAATGGCATGGCAGCTGGTTTTGATAGGTTTAACAGTAGGTGTAATAGGGGGGTTCTTTGGGGTAGGGGGCGCCTTTATGGTAACACCGGCACTGAATGTTTTTGGTTTTCCGATGGCATATGCGATAGGTACCGACATGGCACACATTGCCGGTAAGTCAATAGTGGCCACGATAAAGCACAGAAAGCTTGGCAACGTGGATTTGAAGCTGGGCATTATAATGGTCATATTTACAGCAATTGGAATAGAGGGTGGAGCAACGTTAATAATGTATCTTGAAAAGATAGGGCGGGTCGGGCCAATCGTTAGATTTGTATATATGATATTACTCTTTGGCCTCGGCTCATATATGCTCTATGAGTACTTTAAACTTACCGGAGGCGGCAGCGGTTCGCATGAGGTAAAAGACGGAAACGTATCCGGGCTTGCAACAAAGATTCAGACATTGAAACTGAGGCCGATGATTCACCTTAAGACCTCAGGCATTACTATATCTTTATGGGCAATCGGCGGTGTGGCAATATTTACAGGATTCTTAGCAGGATTTTTGGGTGTCGGCGGCGGCTTTATAAGAATGCCTGCACTTATCTATGTACTGGGGTGCCCTACTACTGTGGCGGTCGGTACCGACCTTTTTGAGGTAATGATTTCAGGGGCATACGGAGCGTTTTCATATGCGATGAAGGGACGTGTGGAGATAGTAGCGGCAATCGTAATGCTTCTGGGTGCGGCAGTCGGAGCGCAGTTTGGTACTCTTGCAACCAAATATGTAAAGGGCTTGATAATCAGGTTATACTTTGCAGTTACAATGCTGTTGGCCGGAGTGTCGGTAGTATTTAAGCACATAGCCTCAAGTTATAAATTCACATACGAGGGAGTGCTCAATAAGTGGATAAAAGTGGAAACCGGTTTGACGGATAAAGCTGCGATAAAGGACTGGGCGGTGATGAATAAGGCAGCCGTAAAGACATGGGTAGCCTCACAGAGTGATATTATTCAGAGCGCATACATGCTTGATAAAACCTGGAATAACTACTCCGGGTACCTTATGCTGGGTTCGGCATGTGCACTAAGTCTGCTTATCATTGTAAAGATGGTTCAGGGTATAAAAATGGAAAAAGCGGCAGAGAGAGCGGCGGCCGCAAGAACTATATAAAAACAAATTGACGGAATATTAAACTTTATAAAAAAAACTAAGGAGAGAAAAACAATGGAAAAGACAACAGCAATAGTTTACCCGGGAATGCCGTACAAACATTCGATACTTTATGGAAGTCAGAGAGCAGCGGAGTTAAAAACAGGTTTCACGGTGGCTGGAATTATCCCTGAGCTGTCGTTATCGGAGCAAACTGCATTGCACATGTATGAGTTTGGGACAGCCGGCAGTGTAACGAGTAAAATGGAAGCCGAATCAAAGTCGTTTTTTGAAAAAGTGAAAGAGTTTTGCAGCAATGAGGGCATCAAGGCTGATTTCAGTGTTTACAGGGGTGGAATTGAAGAAGTAATAGATTTCATAAAGGACACGGAAAAGGAAGTGTCACTGCTTATAGTGCCCACACCCACAAGGAGTATTCATCAGATCGTATCTCCCTCCAACGCCGCACGCACGGTTCAGTACTCATCAACGCCTGTATCATCCGGCTGCCCTGTTGTGCTTGTATTGGACAAATAAGGGAAAGGACAAAGTGCCATGGAAACCTGCCGGCATGGCTTTAGCCGGCAGGTTTTTTTGCGCTTATTTATTGTACAATAGGATGTGGGTTACTTAAAGAAATGGATATAATACCAAGTTGCATTCATTCGATTAACTTTGTCGGCATCGTCGGAAGCTCCTTGACGTCTCCCATAAAGGGGAATTCCCTATGAAGGGAGATGTCGCTTAGCCGCCTCGTTACTCTTTTGACTGCTCCCGGTATAAATAGGATTGTATGACATTTAAACTCTGGCAGCGGGTCATAATAAATATGGTGTTTCCTGTGTTTTTTGCCTTTGTCCTCATCACACTTGAGCTTCAAAAGGTTGATGATTTATACAAGAAATTTGAGGTTATAGAGGCAATTGACGATGCTGGAATTATAGTGCTTGAGCTTAGAAGGTACGAGAAAAATGTTCTTATTTTTAACAGGGAAAAGGAACATCTTAAACTATTTCACGATAATATCAAAAGCCTCAGAAAAAAACTCAGGGAAATAGATAAGGACTTAGCGGATACTCTGGGCAATGAAACCAGAGATGAGCTGACAACTGTTGTCAACAAGTACGAGGAGAGCTTTCACTCCTCTATGGGTAATATGGATGAAAGGGCGCTTCTTGTGGAAGATATCAGGCCGGTTGGCAGGGAAATAGAGAGTTCTTTGAAAAATAAAGAGTTGGTTCTGCAATTAAGACGTTCTGAAAAAAACTTTATCATATATAAAGAGGAAAGTGCCGCCAAAGAGGTAGATTTAATTTCAGAGAAGTTACTGAAGGAACAATTGCAGCCTGGTGTTGCCGATACAATAAAGCAGTACCAAAGTACATTTAATGAAATTGTGGATAACTTCAAAAGACAGGATGAGATTTTACATGATATGAGGATGAATGCAAGGAAAATAGAAAAAATCATTTCGGACCTTTCATATCGGCAAAGAAATCATGTTAATCTGTCGTTGAAAAAAGGTAAAACGCCTTTTTTTGTAGCTTTTATAGTGTTACTTGTTAGTACTGTTTTTGTGGGATATTTGTTTTCTTATGGATTCTTAAAGACCTTAGACAAGATGCAGAGGGCGCTCTCGACGCTAGAAGGCGGCAAGTTTGTGCCCCTTGTGGCACAGGAAGTGCCGCCGGAGTTTGAGTCCTTTATAGAAACTTATAATCAGGTGACAGGGCGGATAAATTATAATATTGACAGAGCTGAAAACCTGCTGGAGCGGGGGGTAAGTCAGGTCAACAAGTCCGAGACAATCTTAGAGACCCTGCAGATGTTACCTGCAGCAGCAGCTAAAAATAAAAAAATTGCGTTTATACCAAGGTGCAGCCAGAAGTATAACAAGGCGGCTGGGAGAAAGCGACGCAGGCGTACTTTTAGTACGCTGAGGAGCTTTTGACGAAACCAATGAAGTTATAGCGAAAACCATAATTCCGTTCATTATTTTTAGTGGTTGAGATTGCCCTCCCCTGAAGGGGACTCCCATGGTCGCTATCGCTCCTAGCAATGACGAATAAAAAAACACAGTAAAAACAGCTATATGCCGTCATTGCGAACCCCCACAGGGGGTGTGGCAATCTCTTCTTTAATAAATTCAATAAGAACATACTTTTGCTTTTTGCTATAGACTATTGAATGCAACTTGGTATTACGCAGAAACACCATCATCCCCATTGTCACAGATACCTCCCATGACAGCACATACCGGCTATGGTTAGCCCCAGAGGTATTTCCTTCTCTTTCTTTGATGGATATATTTCTCAGCCGATAGAGCGGCCACGCTGCCGTTTGAGGCTGCAACCAACACCTGTCTGACCTCTACACAGGTAACATCCCCTGCGGCAAAAACACCTTCTATGTTGGTTTCCATCATTCTGTTGGTTATTACACACCTGTCATCGCTGATATCAACGGCAAAGTTTAAAAAATCCACTATTGGAGAGTTCCCGTGAAGATAGACAAAAACACCATCCATGGGAAATATCTCTTTCTCATTTGAGCCCTTATCTACCACCACGATACTTTCCACGATTTCGTTTCCCCTGATTTCCTCAATCTTCTTATTCAAAAGCACCGTTATGTTTTGTCCGCTTAACTGTGGATTGTCTTTGAGTTTAGGATTGTCTGTTTGTGCTATAAGAAACACCTTATCTGTAAAACGTCTAAGCACGGAAGTTTCCTTAACGGCCTCCTCCGACTCACCCACTATGCACACAGTTTTGTCTTTGTAAAAAGCGGCGTCACATACGGCACAATAGCTTACCCCCTTGCCAAGGTATTCCTTCTCGCCGGGAAACGACGGTTTTCTGCCCATTGCACCGGTTGCGATTATTACGGAACGCCCCTTATACGTGCCCTCCATGGAATAAACCTCTTTTACAGGGCTTTCAAGCATTGCACCTATTACCTGTGTTTCCACATACTCAGCACCAAAGGAGATGGCTTGCTCTCTGAAAATATCCAGTAGTTCAGTGCCTGTTAAAGGCGCTGATATGCCTGGGTAATTCTCTATTTTACTGGCAAAGGCAAGCGCCCCCGCTGTCTTTGACTTATCCAGCACTACTGTTTTTAGTGCCAGTCTTGAGGCATACTGAGCCGCCGATAAGCCCGCAGGGCCGCCGCCTATTATTACAACATCATATATCAACTCATCTGAAGACATATCTCCACCTCTTTCTTTATCAGAATCTTTTTATAATATTATAAAATGTATCTCTTTGTGCCGGCCTGAATCCTGTCACCTTTACAGCATCTATTATATCATCTTTTGTTACAATATAGGTAACTCCTGCGGCTCTTACCACATTTTCTTCTATCATCGTGGAGCCAAAGTCATTTGCTCCAAAGCGCAGCCCCACCTGTGCTGTTTTCAGCCCCTGTGTGACCCACGATACCTGAATGTTTCTTATGTTATCAAGATATACCCTGCTAAGAGCCAGCACTCTGAGATAGTCAACGGCGGTTGCCGGTTCGGACTTCCGTCCAAGCTCCGAGTCCCCAGGTTGAAATGTCCACGGGATAAAAGCTGTAAACCCTCCGGTTTCATCCTGCAGCGTTCTTACAGCATCGAGATGCTCTACAATGTCTGTGACACTCTCAACAGAGCCGAACATCATTGTGGCCGTGGTCTTCATACCAAGGTTATGCGCTTGCCGCATAACATCCAGCCACAAGCCGGATTTTATTTTCTTAGGGCTTATGGCCTCACGCACCCTGTCTGAGAGAATCTCCGCCCCGCCTCCGGGGATTGAATCCAGCCCTGCTGATTTCAACTCCGCAAGGGTTTCTTTAATTGATAGTCCGCTCTTTTTAGCTATATCGCATATCTCAGGAGGGGAAAACCCGTGAATGTTGATTTTATTAAATCTATCCTTAATCTTTCTAAGCAATCCGGTAAAAAACGACAGGTCAAGGTCCGGGTGCAACCCGCCCTGAAGAAGAATCTGTGTGCCCTCACAGGCGATGGTTTCCTCTATCTTTTTAAATAGTTCTTCATCAGTTATTAAATATGCCTCAGGGTCATCCGGCTTTTTGAAAAAACAACAAAAGCTGCACTCATTAACACACACGTTGGTGTAGTTTATGTTTCTGTCAACTATAAATGTGACAGTGCTATCAGGGTGAAGGGATGCTCTGAGAGTATCGGCAGCCTCACCAAGCTCAAGAGTTGGTGCGGAGTTTAGAATCTTGACTGCTTCATTTTTAGAAATCCTCGTCACTGTGTAACCTCTCTGTACAGGGCGGTTCTCTCAACCGGGATTTTACCGGCTTTCTTTATTAAAAATTCGATCTCCGACACTGTTAATCTCTCTGGTGATTTTGCTCCGGCGCTGTGGGCAATTTTTTCTTGTATCACGGTGCCGTCAATATCGTCTGCGCCAAAGAGCAGGGCTGTTTGTGTCACCTTCCTCCCCAGCATAATCCAGTAAGCCTTTATGTGGGAAAAATTATCGAGAAACAGACGGCTTATGGCGATAGTTTTGAGGTCATCAATTGCAGATGGGGTGGCTGTGCCGGCAATCTTGCCCTCAGGCTGATAAGCAAGCGGAATAAAGGCAAAAAAACCGCCGGTTTTGTCCTGTAGGTCTCTAAGAAGTGTCATATGGCGGACTCTGTCCTCAAACGACTCTATGTGGCCATAGAGCATGGTAGCGTTGCTTCTGATTCCCAAAGTGTGTGCAGCTTCATGAATATGCAGCCATACCTCAGCCGGAATTTTCTCAGGGCACAGGGCGTCTCTTACGGAGCTTGAAAAAATCTCAGCCCCACCTCCTGGTAACATATCAAGGCCGGCACTTTTCAGGGTTTCCAGTGTCTGTGTAACCCCAAGTCCGTTTAGTTTAGACATGTAGTCTATCTCAACGGCGGTAAAGGCTTTAATGCTGACATGCGGAAATGTCAGTTTTATTTGTTTAAGCAACTGCACATAGTATTCAAAAGGATGATGTGGATGAAGGCCGCCGACTATATGCAGCTCTCTGAAATAATCGCCGGAGGTTTTCAGCATGTCAATGATGTGAGACACTGTATAGTCAAAGCCTCCGTCCTGCCCGATTGAGCGGCTGAAGGAGCAGAACTTACAACGATTTACACACAGGTTCGTAGGATTCACGTGCCTGTTTCTTGAGTAATAAACCTTACCTGAGTGCAGTTGTTTTGCCTTAAAATCAGCCAGCCGCCCGATACTAAAAATGTCATCACTGTTAAAGAGAAAAAGACAGTCATCAAGAGTTAACCTCTCAGTGTTTTTAACTTTTTTTTCTATTTTCTTAATCATTCAAGCATATACCTCAACTGGAAAAAATATGAGCACAACAGTCACAGCTTAATCAAATCTTACCTAGTAAAGAGACCTTCCTGAGGTGTGTGAGCCCATTACATCAGCAACCTCTGTCATAAGAAGTGCACTTAGCTGCTTAGGGAGCGCAGATGCAATATTGTAGCTCTTCATCTCTGTAATGGAAAAAGCCTTCTTCGGCACCGATGTTTCACATCTGTCAAGGTACAGCAGTGTAATCTCTCTTTTAGGGTCTATAACTCTGAAGGTAGCATAAATTTGCGACTGCCGTGTTTCACCGCCTGAAATTATATTGTGTATTTCACCAACTATGATGAGATTATAGCCGTTTTCCTTGGAATACTTCATAAGATATTTTAAGTCGTCAATAGCTTGGCCTGTTTTTTCAACGATACGAAATGTCTTTCTTTGAAGGAACAGTTTATGTAAATAATCTGCCATATACTCTGAAATTTCCTTTGCATCTTTTGAAGATTTAAAATTAAAAATAGCAACCTTGCTTTCAAAGACAAGTTTTTGTTTAGGCTCTATATAAACGGCATTGACACAGGGCTGTGACTCTTGCCGAGACTTGGCCAGTGTTGATGATTTCATTGAAATATCATAATTATCAGGCCTGAGAGAAACATTCTCACAACCGGTAAGCATCAGAATAATTATTCCTGCTCTAATTAGCCGGCACTCTTTCATATACCGTGACAGGTTCATTGTCAGTCTCCTTAGCGGGTTGTTGTTTTTTCTTTTTTGAATTCCTGCCGTATCCGCTGTCATGGTTTGAGGAGCCGGAAAGGTTCTTTTGCCTTACAAGAGAGTCAACCTCTTGGGTGCGAACCAGACGGGTTGTCCAGGCGGAGTAGAGTTTAGAATCTGAAATTCCGATTAATCTGCCGTTAAACACTACAGACTTCTCAGTAACGGTATATGTGCCGACGATAACACTCTTAGCATCATGCTTCTTTACAAGGTCTTTTAGATCCCTTGTGAGCATAAATTCGCCGTCGTTTTTTACAATATCAATGGCATTGCCCTTTCTCATTTCTATGATCTCGAAATTTTCTGCATGAAGCACAGTCATCACCATCTCCGAAAAAAGCCGTCCAAGGGCGGAGGTTTGTGACAAATCGTTTAGGTCTGCAAAGGTGGTAATCAGTATGGGAGAGATAGTTGATGTATCGGTTCTGTAGAAATTAGCCTTCAAGTTTGTAAGAATCCCTCTTGACATATCTTTGGCGGCCCCCTCAAGATCGTCAAAGACATCATACATACCCTCGTGATAGCCGGGTTTTGCGCCTGCCGGAGGGGCTTTCTTATCAAGGCCCAACATAGTGCAGCCTGTGGCCGCAATAAGTACAACTATCAGAGCTACGACTGTCTTTAGACATCTACATGTTGTCATCTTTTTCTCTGCCTGATTTGAACACCGCTGTTGCTGTCTTTTAACTCATCGGGGTGGCTTAAAAGGTATCTTAGGTCATTTGTAAGATGCAGCCTGTAGGAGGCTGCTGCTAAGACTTCCGACTTCCCGGGGTCAATTATCCGTGCATTGATAAACACATCACAGGGGCCCACCTCATAGGTGCCTGCAAGAACCAGTGTGTCAGGATAGCTCTTCCTTGCCGGGTCCTGTGGTTTATCAGAGGACTTTTTCTTAGTCTTCTTAGAAGATTTCTTTTTAGAGGGCTGAGGCAGCACGTCTTTTGTATAAGTATCTTTACGAACCGGACCGCGGGAGAGAAAGAATTCGCCGAAATTCTCAGCCATTTGAATTGTTCCGGTCTCCCTGACATCAGCCACCTTAAATCCCCTTTTATGAAGTTCTGAGCTTGTATCCTCAGCCAATATTCTGCCAAACTTTGTCGTTCTGTTGAGATTGTTTAAATCCACAAAGGTGGTAACTATGATTTTCCTGTCGTCTTTGTAAAGGTATCCGTAGTACTCAAGTTGCGCTACAAGATATGCGGCTTTGAAAACGCTTTTGTCACCGGATTCCCTGACTCCCTCATCATTGCGGCCAAATAAATTATTGATAAAACCGCATCTCTCCTCATTTTTAGGTATCCGTACCTTGTATCTGCCGTCTGCACACGATACAGGCAGAAGGAATAAAAGCGCAAAACTCAGAAATATCAGTATTCTAATAATTAAAGCCACACATTAAACTAATAAAAATTAATGCTAATTGTCAAATATCAGGTAAAATTATCATCAACTGTTGTCATCCGGCTCTTTAAGTATTTTATACACATATGACAGGCTGTATCCGGTTTGGCGGCAAAGTTCACGGTGGTTGCCGCCTGTAAAATTACTTTGAATGAATTTGCGTTTGGCATTTTTAATTATTTGCTCCTTCCCCGGAATGTAAATCAACTGTTTTGAAAAATGCTCTAATATTAAAAGCATATTTTTCATACCTATAAGCTCGGCTATCTCTCTCAGGTTTTCCGGCAAACTCTCAATTTGCACAGAGTGCAGCCAGTGTGAATCACAACTTTGCATGTTTATCAAACTTCCCCCTGCTCATCTTACCGCCTTAACTTTCTCCCTCGCTTGTAAGCACCTATCACCACACACTCCCTGCATACCCCTTCCTCAGCACATCGCAACCACGACGGGCACTTTAGTGCTGTACACAAAAACTGCCTTTTTTCCTGCTCAAACTCTTTGCTGCAATATACATAAATGTCCCTGGCCGATAACTCATAACAAGTTGCCTCCTCCTGTGCCTTCATGCACCCGGCACACGTTATTACGGCTATCTTTCCTATTCGCACCTCCTCCTTCTCTATAAAGCTGCCGGGGATATGAAGTGCCGCCTCCGTTAACATCATAAGTAACCGCTTGTCCATCTTTACCCTCTCTCCTGACACTCATCCTTAGCCTGCGCATCAGACTGTAGGCATTGTCAAGCACTAGTGCCTGAGACGACAGGAGCTCCGGCGTCCTCTGTGTTTGTCCTCAAGCCGTTTAAGAAGTGCCTCTATATCATCCTTATGCTGCGGTGTTATGGGTATCACCACGCCATCGTATTTGATTGTGCCGCCCTCTCCTATCTCTGCGTTTTGTGTCGATATCTCGCGTCCGAGATACTTGATCTTTGAGTAATCCAGACCGGTAAAATTCGCAAAATCCACCAGAAATTCTGCGTTAAACGGTTTAAGATCGGCAAGTTGTTCGTCTATACGTTTTCTGTCGTGGCCGACATAGCTGCAAAAGTCTGACCAGGCCATCCCTAGTTTCTTATACTTGCCGGAGTCTTTTACACTTTTAAAAAATATGAGCTTAAGAAATCTACCCTGTGATTCGCTGTAAACCGCCGCCTTTATTTTTCCGGCTGTCTCAAATATTTCCGACCTGATTCGTTCCATCTCAGTGTATCCTTCACCTGCACGCTTTTCTTTCCCCTCACATCGCTCCGTCTTTTCAGCGGTGCCCTTAGCCGGCAATCTTTTTACTTTAGACATAAAGACTCCTCTTTTGTTTTTTTATTGGTTTTGATATATTCATTCTTTTTATACACTCTTTTAAAAATATTTCTCTTTTAGTTTCTTATATTTAACCGTTTTTTTAACAAAATGTTGTAATTTCTGATAATTTCATTGACTCCTCCTGCAAAATATTTTAAAATAAAAGGTAATATTAAACTCATAAGATACTTAATACTTGCCACATGCACAATGTCTTCTAAAGAATTTTAAACCGGCGGAGCCTCTGTTGAGTATGTAACATGAGAGCATGGTAGTTCCATCCGGACTTTTTGGATTGTTCGTAACACGCATATGGCATAAAAAACGTGGGGTATTACAATATGCGTATGCAACAGACGGCATGTGTGGATATGTTTCCCTGTGGATGGTAGATGAATACATACTAAGCATGGGGTAATTATATTCGCTATTGCGATATTTGTCAAGAATTATGTTCGCTATGGAGAATATAAATATAGGATCCCGGATAAAAAGAATCCGGAAGGCTAAAAAGCTAACGCAGCGTATATTTGCGCAGGAGCTGGAGACATCTGCGGGGTATATAAGTGAGATAGAGTCGGGGAAAAAGTTACCTGGTTCAGAGCTCATGGTATCTCTGATGCGGCGTTTTAACATAAACATAAACTGGTTATTAAGCGGCCTGGGGGAGATGTTTAATGAAAGGCATATTCGTTACAAGATTCACAATGCCGTGGCGCATGAGGATTTATCAAAGACAGGGTTAAAGATTTGGCTTGATGAGTTTTGGGATACCGCTGCAGATGATGAAAGAACATGGTTGCTGGTACAATTTAAAAAGTGTTTCCCTGATTATGCAAACTGGATTGAATTAAACAGGGACTTATTGAGTGAACTGGTACTACGTGAGACGGGCTGCTGCATCAGACAAAGCCAGGGAGAGTATGCAAAGCCGACATTTTCTGTAAACCAGCGGCAGGAGGATTATGGTAATGACGGTTCGGAGTAAACTGCTTGACAGACCTTTCCTTAGCGGGGTTTGGGGTCCCTTCCCCACGGCCCTCCCCGCCGCCTAATTCTCACATAGCCGAAAGGTAAAAAATGTCACCTGAAAGGGCGTAACAAAGTGGAGCAATTTTCACTCCCTATGCGGGTTGGGGTGTTTTCCCCAGTTGTCTGCCTGAAGGCTACCCTTTTTAAGCCCACAGGGGCTTATTCTTTCTTTTACCCACTCAAAACGTGAAAGAACCCTTTTTTTTATAGTAGCACGTCAAGATTAACGCATAAACCGTATATATTATGCTCTGTAGTGTCAGTTTTAATAGATATTATATAATCAGAAGCTGCCTCAGAGTATAAACCTAATAGCTTTGGAAGCGTATATTCGGTTTCGTTTGAAAAGGTAGAGCTACTATTTGATTTCCATGCAATTTTAGCTTTTGTCGTAAGGTTTAAATCAAAAATTAAAATATCCTTACAAAACAAATTTTTATGAAAATTGATGAATACCTGAGAATTCCTGTCGGTAAAAGGTGTGACAATAGTAGAAAAGTGAAACAGATGAACTGCGTTGAAAAAAACTGTACCTAAATCTGCAAAAGTGTAGCCTGTACTAAATTTAAATCCTGGATAGTTTGCATTTCTGGTCATTTTATATTTATTATCACTAATGGAGCTGGAACATTCAGCGTATATTGTATAATTCTTATTCGGAACTTCAGCAGTCATTAATCCTATAAAGTTCTCATAATTTCTGGGGTGCCCGATACTTACAGGTGTTGTTGCTTTATAAAAAATATCAGTATCATTGTCTCTTGTGTGTAATTCTCCTGCTAAAATATAAAGGTTTAGGTTAACTTCATTGTTATTACTATCGTATGCAGACAAATCTATATGATCACAAAGATTTGAGTTATAGACCCAGTTGAAACCAATTACTCCCTTTTTATTGTTTTCGCTGAATAATTGTGCTTTTGACCAACCGTATCCTTCTGTTGAGGATGATTGTATGGCAGGTTCTATAACATAACCACTGCCATGAAAGTAAGGTAAGTAGTTTCCAGAGGTATATGATTGACCTTCTGTTGGAATACCATTTGTTACATCATCAAATGAAATTTGAATAGATTGACAATAAGGATCAGAGTTACCGGAACAATTATTTTGTACTTGAAAATGAAGATGATCACCACATGTATAACCAGTCAATCCCACCTGGGCAATGTCCTCTCCCTGTAATACGTAATCTCCCTTATTTAATTTTGACGATTGTTGTTTCAAGTGCCAATATACAGCTTCAGTTCCGTCTCCATGATCTATAACAATATAATTAGCGTCGTTTTGATACTTAATATCGCATCCAGAAGTGTTAGAATCCATTTTTATATGAGCGACTGTCCCACTTCGTGAAGCTACAACTGTTTGGCCATCATTAACATTAAAATCAAATGCATATTTTGATTCTCCATTATGACTTGGTGAGCTATTATTTCCCTGTGTGAGCTTAACAGAACCAAGGCTAGGTTGATATGGTAATCTATAGCTTTGTTCACTTTCGGCTGAATTATAAAATGCACAATAGCCGGATGCATTTAATAATAAAATTACAATCGTACTAATAAATACATAAATGTTCATTTTTTTCATAATCATCTCCTTCTTAACATTCTACCTGCCTTACAGACAAGTATTGTTATTAAATGTTGCTAAGCTTAATATTAAAACCCCACTAACATCTTTTTACTTCCAGGGCCGACAGAGCTGTTATCTTCACATATAAACCCTGCTAAGTTGCGTTTAGGGTTAGTTGTGCCCTGAAAACATGCCATTAAAATGTTTTTACAACTTAGCCCCGTGCCGGTTGAATTAAATGTGAGTGTTCCGGCATATGAGGTCGCTAAACCAAGCTCTGATGAAATATCCATCGTATCGTTTCCAAAGTAGATTAATTGATCACTAAATGTCATTAGTTTAGACATTTTGCTAAAGAGCTTGGTTGAGATAAATTCTTTCTGTGCTCCAGTTGGGGTTCCTGATGAGTTTGCTCCGACAGAAAAGTAAATATTTATTACGTTATCAGTTGAAATATTCGATATAACACAGTAGGTCACATTATTGGTATTGGTGTGAAAATAAGGTAAAAAATATGTGACTTTTGATTTTGTTGTTGATGTTATATTGTCTGATGTTAAGGATGTGGTTGTCGTTGTTGAGTTTCCGGATGTTATGGATGTAGTTGTTGTGGTTGTGGACGTTATGGATGCAGTTGTTGAGGTTGTGGACGTTGATGAACTGGTATATACGCCTGTATAAATATAACCTGAGCCAACTCCGGCAGCAAGTTTTGTACCATCTGAGGATGAGGCTATTGGAAGCCAAACTCTGCTTCCAGCATTTGTTTGTTCTGTCCATGTAACACCTGAATCTGTTGATATATAAATATACCCATCATCAACTGTAGCGGCAAGTTTTGTACCATCTGAAGATAATACTATTGAGTACCACAATTTACTTCCAGCATTTGTTTGTGCAATCCATGTAGCACCTGAATCTGATGATGTATAAATATAACCACTTCTGACTGTAGCGGCAAGTTTTGTGCCATCTGATGATGATGTTATTGAAAACCAACTTCTGCTTCCAGCACTTGTTTGAGTCGTCCATGTAGCTCCTGAGTCAGTAGATGTATAAATATAACCACTTCTGACTGTGGCGGCAAGTTTAGTTCCATCTAATGATAACGCTATTGACCACCAACTTCTGCTTCCAGCATTTATTTGAGCCGTCCATGTAGCTCCTGAGTCAGTAGATGTATAAATATAACCTCCTGACTCCACGGCAGCAAGTTTTGTGCCATCTGATGATGAGGCTATTGAATACCAACTTCTGCTTCCAGCATTTGTTTGAGCCGTCCATGTAGCTCCTGAGTCAGTAGATGTATAAATATAACCTCCTCCTGTCTCCACGGCAGCAAGCTTCTTACCATCTGATGATGATGTTATTGAAAACCAACTTCTGCTACCGGCATTCGTACGAGTAATCCATGTAACACCATAGTCAGCAGATGTATAAATATAACCTCCTGACCCGCTCCCATATTGATCAACAGCAGCAAGTTTTGCACCATCTGAGGATGCTGCTATTGAACGCCAATATCTGTTCCCGGAGCCTGTTTGCTCGGTCCATGTCCAGTCAGCATGGGAGTCAGAGCTGAATATTAAAATACTTAAAACAGCTATACAGACAGTATTAATAGTAAAATATCGCATAATGTAATCTCCGTTTAAAGCTGGTTAATACTATTAACTAACGTCTAAAATTTTTTAATTGTCAATAATGGGTACAAATAACCGGTAAAGCCATTGTTTACTGAACAGCTATAAACACCTTTACTGCTTGAACACCAATACGACAGTGAACCATAAGTAAGCCCTACATTTGTTTCCTCAGTACTACCCGAGATAGTTACTGCCGATGATTCACTGTTATAACAACAGATAAAAAAAACAAGAAAAGCTAAATATGTCACTTTTTCATCCAGATGAGGGTCATAAGAGTATGTCTTATTCTCATAGTCTCTGTAGGTATCAGGACTTACAAGCCCGACATCAGGGTTATTTACACGGCTCTTATCCCTGTGGCTGCACTGTTCTATTGGTTTCTTTGCCATTCTTTATTAAATTAGTAAGTAATTATTTGTAACGTACACTGTAAAGTGTGAATATGTCAACAGGATATAAAAATTTATTGCCGGATTTGTGATAAATCACCGGATAATATCTTGAGTAAAATTGCAGATTTTTATTAGAATGAGAACCATGTCAGGACCAAAAAAATATTCAAAGAATGTATGAACAGTATAGTTTATGCACTGTTGGAGGATGATATAATAGTGATAAGAGAGCTTTTGGAGAGGACAAATGAAATCGTACCGGAGCAGATAAGGCGTTCACTACAGATAAGACAGTTGGAGGTATTGTCACAGCTTCAGTTGATGAATTAAAAAATATGTTTGAATTATAGTGGCTTGCACACAGGCAAACGCTATCGGGACTTACAACCCGAATATGTATAATCTAAATTGGTGAAGGGAGGGCTTATGGAGCACTATGTTGTGCTAATAACGACGCCGGATGAGGTTACGGCAAAGAGCATATCTGAGGCCATTGTCAAAGATAACCTTGCAAAGTGTGTAAATATTATAAAAGAGGTTAAATCCGTTTTTCACTGGGAAGGGAAAATTGAAAATGAGAATGAATCCCTGATGATTATAAAAACCAAAAAGGAAAATTTCAAGTCCCTCATGGAAAAGGTAAAGACGCTGCATCCTTATACAGTACCGGAAATCATTGCCCTGCCCATAATTGAGGGCTCGGAGGACTACCTTAATTGGCTGCAATCCTGATAAATCATTTACTGCTTCATACTTGTATTTTTGGTATATGGCAAAAGGCCGCCGGCTAAGATTAATTCACTTTCCCTTTGATTGAGGCTGGATGTGCAGGTAAATGAAAAAGCTCCGGTTTCATTTGTAACAATGTAAGACTGGGCACCGGTTACGGATGTTTTAAGACCGGTAAATTTAAGTCTGTCGCCCTGATTAATTTTTTCAACATCGGCAGGGTCAGCAAACACAAGCGGTAAAATTCCAAAATTGATTAAGTTTGACCGGTGGATTCTGGCAAAAGAAAGCGCAATAACCGCCTGTATGCCTAGAAACATCGGAGCCAGTGCCGCATGTTCACGTGAGGAGCCCTGTCCGTAGTTTTCACCGCCGACAATAATGCCGCCTCCGCTTTTTTTAGCCTCCAGTGCTCTTTTAGAAAAACCGTCATCTATGTTGCTAAATACAAAATCAGATATTGCCGGAATGTTTGACCTAAAGGGCAGCACTTTGGAGCCCGCCGGCATAATGTCATCCGTTGTGACATTGTTGCCGCATTTTATGAGTACGGTAGCCGAAATCTCGTCATTGAGAGGCTCCTTAACCGGCACCTCTTTAATGTTCGGCCCTTTGACTATCTCCACATTGCCGTCGTCTTTGGGAAAAACCAGCATATTGCTGTTGACTATGTACTGAGAGGGCTCTTCAATTTCAGGAATATTTAAATCCTTAATATCCCGTGGGTCGGTGATTTCACCGCACAGGGCTGCAACAGCACAGGTCACCGGGCTTGCCAGATATACAAGAGCGTCTTTTGTACCGGAGCGGCCCTCGAAATTTCTGTTAAACGTTCTTAATGAAACATGCCCGCTGCCGGGTGCACCCCCCATACCAATACACGGCCCACATGAAGACTCAAGCGTCCTTACCCCTACGGCTATCATCTCTCTAAGGCTTCCATCCACTGCTATCATTTCATATACCTGCTTGGAGCCGGGATTAATCAACAGATTTACATTTTCAGCAATGTTTTTCCCTCGTAAAACATACGACACCGCCTTCATAGATTGGTAGGATGAGTTTGTGCAGCCCCCGATACAAACCTGATTGACTTTTATCCCTGCAACATCTTTGACCGCAACAACATTATCAGGGCTGTGCGGCATAGCTATCATAGGCTCTAAAGACGACAGGTCAAGCTCAATTGTGCCGTCATAGAGGGCGTTTTCATCAGCCTTCAGCTCTGTCCAGTCAGAGAGTCTGCCCTGTGCTTTGAAGAAATCTCTGGTTTTTCCGTCACTAGGAAAAATCGAGGTGGTAGCTCCAAGCTCCGCTCCCATATTGGTAATTGTAGCTCTCTCCGTCACATTCAAATCATTAACGCCGTCACCGCCATACTCAAAAATACAGCCGACCCCGCCCTTTACAGTAAGCATTTTTAAGAGTGTCAGGATGACATCCATGGCGGTAACATATGGTCTGTTGAGTTTTCCTGTAAGTTTAACGAGCACAACCTTTGGCATAGTTAATTCAAATGGGGAGCCTGCCATCACTGTGGCGGCATCAAGGCCTCCCACTCCAATGGCTATCATGCCGGCGCCGCCGTTTGTGGGAGTGTGGCTGTCCGTACCCAGTGCTATTGCCCCGGGAAGTGAAAACCTCTCGAGATTAACCTGATGACAGATACCGTTGCCGGGACGTGAAAAATATGCGCCAAACCGTGCCGCCGCACTTTGCAAAAAAGCATGGTCATCGGGATTCATATAATTTGACTGTATCATGTTATGGTCAATATACGATACAGCCACAGGCACCTTTACTTTATCAATTCCCATTGCTTCAAACTGAAGCCATGCCATCGTACCCGTTGCATCTTGTGTGTAAACCTCATCCACTCTTAATCCTATCGGGGTTGTGGTAGTCAACTCTCCATAGACTTTATGTGATTGAAATATCTTTTGTACTATATTATTTGCCGCCAATTGATGCCTCCTGAATTTTTCTTTTATATCACAAGCCGCCTTATACCAAGTTGCATTCAATCGCCTAACTTTGTTGGCTTTGACACAAGCTCCTTAACGTCTCCCCTAAAAAGGGCAATCCCCTGTAAGGGGAGGTGTCGCTTGCTCCTTGCCGCCTGTGTTTACTTCTGAACGCAGCATGGTTTGACATATGGTAATAATATTTACCGGCATTGGTCAAGTGGTATTGTATAAAAAATTTCAATGAAAGCCGTAATGCTGCCCCAACAACTTTCACCGGATATTTTCCGTTAACTTTAGCATTTGTGTTACAATACAAAGCATATGGGCAGGCAGCGATGAAAAGTCTCGGCAAATTGCTTTTAGAGGGGACATTTACCACAGAGAAGGAGGACCTGATCTGTTATGGGTATGATGCCTCAGGGTTGGATAACTGTCCGACAACGGTAGTGTGGCCGATAAATACACTGGATGTCATCAAGACCGTTAAATTTGCCCGTGAAAACGGTTTAAAAATAATTCCCCGCGGAGCAGGCAGCGGTATGACCGGAGGCTCAGTGCCGGGCAAGGATTCGCTTGTTATAAGCTTTGAGAAAATGAACCGGATACTGGAAGTGGATACCGGTAATTTATCTGTGATAGTGGAGCCGGGGGTGATAAACGGGCATCTTCAGGGAGAGCTTGAGGATACCGGGTTTTTTTATCCGCCCGATCCGGCCAGCCTAAACATCTGTACGATAGGCGGTAATGTGGCCGAAAATGCAGGGGGGCCGCGCGCTTTGAAGTATGGTGTGACAAGAGATTACGTTATGCAACTGGAGGCGGTGCTGCCGGATGGAAGGTTAATAAGCACAGGGGTGCAAACCTCAAAGGGAGTGGTCGGATATGACCTTACGCGGCTGCTTGTCGGCTCTGAGGGTACTCTTGCCGTAGTAACTAAAATACGGCTTAGGATTTTGCCTGCCCCTGAGACCGTTGTCACCATACTGTGCGCATTTGACAGTATAGAGTCGGCAGGTAAAACCGTCTCAAAAGTAATAGCCTCCGGGGTTTTGCCCAGAACTATGGAGATAATGGACAGAATGACCCTTATGGCCGTAAACAGATATAAAAATGTCGGGTTTCCTGAAAATGTGGACGCCATGCTTCTTATCGAGCTGGATGGAAACCGTAGGGCGATAGTGCAGGAGGCTGAGAAGGTGTCAAACATTTGCAGCTCCTTTGAGGGTAAAATAAAAATAGCCGAGGACAACACATCACGGGAGATGCTCTGGGAGGCCAGAAGGGCGGTATCTCCTGCTCTTTATAAAATAAGCCCTACAAAGATTAACGAGGACATTGTGGTGCCTATAAGCAGGGTGGCGGATATTCTTGTCACCATACAGAAGTTTTCCGAGAAATCAGGAATTCCCATCGCCTGTTTTGGCCATGCCGGAGACGGCAATATTCACGTTAACGTGATGACTGACAGAAGTAATAAGGAAAGTGTGTTGAAGTCTGAAAAAATAGTCAGAGAGATATTTAAGGCCACGCTTGATATGGGGGGAACCATATCCGGCGAGCACGGTATCGGCCTTACAAAGGCTAAGTACATAGACATGGAGCTTGACAGCGTTAATCTTGAAGTAATGAAGGGGATTAAGAAACTATTTGACCCCGGGAATATTTTAAATCCCGGAAAGGTATTTCCTTCCTAAATGTCTTTGTTACCGCTGCCTAACGGTTTTTTGATGCCTTTGCATTTGAGGAAATCCCTGAGAAGTTTAAACTATTGACATGGTAAAAGTGCTTTTGTTAGACTTGAGCACGCTATAAGCCGGTTTAATTTAAACGCTGTGAGAGGTAGAAAAACATGGCTTTAATGAGCCAAATACTGGATTACGTAGAAAGTAAGCGCAATGCCTACAGACAGTACGATTTTTCGCAGGAGCAGGCCGACGCCCTTAAGACATTTTACGACCTTGCACAGGAGTTCAATGAAATAGAGGATCTCTATTATTTGTGTGTGGCTGTACCGAGGGTGTTTTTAAATCTGGATGCTATGCTGTACCTCTACGATACACGCACGCTTGAACTTACTTTGGTGGCAAAGACGGATGAACCTGAAAAAGGGCTGTACAAACCGCCCCCTGACGGCATTAGCCCTGCCGAGGGCACTTATAAAACGGCAGGCAGCCTCGTCATAACAATTAAAGGAAAAATCATTCTGAGTGAGCAGTTGCCAAACACTCATAAGAACAACATTCTGGGCATATTAGTGGTATCTCCCAACACTAACCTCACAGACGCTGACGAGTTCTTTTTGGAAAAGTATGCAAACCGGATAGGCTTTAACATTCATAACCGCATGTTGCTTAATAAAAACATAGAGCACCTAAAGTTTATCCGCAATCTGGTTGCCGATATCGAGCACAATATCATAGTACCCAACATGATTTTTAAGTTATTCTTGCGCCGGATGAAAGGTAAAATTACAAAAAACCTGGAGATTGAAAAGTTTCTCACTAAGTACTCCCGTGATGTGGAGTGCGATGAGGTATGCATAGAGCATCTTTTAGCTGAACTGACAGAGGTAAACCAGGGCCTTATCGATGAATTTCAAAACATAGACAAACACTACCAAAACACATCGCTGTTTCTCGAAACCCTCTTTAGAAAGAGCCATTTTGACAAAGGACATCTGACTCTCAGAACAAAACCATGTAATATGCACAAGGATGTAATCCTTCATCAGGTTGACCGTTTTACTGACCGTTTTAAGGAGATGAATATAACCGTAGAGGACTGTTGCAGTAAGGAGGCTGATGAGATTATAACTGTAGTTGACCTTGGCCTTATTGCACAGGTTTTTGCCAATCTTTTTTCCAATGCTTTAAAATACACAGACTATGCCATCGATGAAAATGGCAAAAAATATAAACTGGTACGCTACTGCAGGGAGATACAGAAAGACTATTTTGGAGCAGGGAAAGACGGCGTGAAGTACAGTGTGTTTACAACCGGTGAAAACATAAAATCTGAGGAGCGGGACAAAATTTTTGAGGAAGGGTACAGGGGGTCAAACATAGGGTCACGCCCCGGGACAGGCCATGGACTTACGTTTATTAAAAATGCAGTGGAAATTCATGGCGGAGTCTTTGGTTATGACCCGATGCCTAAAGGAAACAGTTTTTATTTCGTTCTACCCCTATGATTGATTCTCAGGAGCTTGCCGGACGGATTTCCAACATTAACAAGGCTATCTGTAACACCTCCATAAAAACAGGTAGAGACCCGGATGATGTGACCCTGATAGCCGTCTCCAAGTACTATTCTACAGAACTGGTATCTGTGGCTGTTGATTTGGGGGTGCGGGACTTTGGGGAGAGTTACGTAAAAGAGGGGATTGAAAAAATCCAATCCCTTGCAGGGCACGATTCATTTGCCTGCACAAGATGGCATCTGCTGGGACATTTGCAAAAAAACAAGGCAAAAAAAGCTGTTGAATTTTTTAATTATATTCACTCGGTCGATTCCACGGAGCTTGCCCTGATTTTAGATAATGAGGCTAAGAAGTCGGGCAAGATACAAAAAATTCTCATCCAGCCAAAGCTCTCACCGGAGGATACAAAAACCGGTATAGCAGTTGATTCCATGCCTGAGCTGTTATGCGCCGTTGCAGAGATGGAAAATCTGCAACTAGTGGGTTTTATGGGAATTCCGCCGGTCTTTGGCGACCCACAGATGAGCCGTCCATTTTTTCAGCGCTTAAGAGCGCTCAGAGATGATGCAATAAGAGGCGGCTTTACGACAGCGCTGCACTTATCTATGGGCATGTCGGATGATTTCCGTGTGGCAATAGAGGAGGGTGCTACAATGGTACGGGTGGGAAGTGCCCTGTTTGGACGGAGGGAAGAGAGCAGTTGAGTACAGAGCAGATTCTCACCGGCTGTGTTAACACGGAGCGGATTATTGATAATTTTCTCGAGCTTACCGGTATAAACTCGATGTCGTTTTGTGAACAGAAGATAGGAGGAGTGCTAACCGGAAAGTTAAAAGAGTTAGGATTTTCGGTGATGTTGCAGTCCTACGGCAAGTCTTTTAATCTGCTGGGGTATAAGAGGGGAAACGCCGCCGGAGCGATGCCCCTAATCTTAAGCAGCCACATGGATACGGTAGAGCCGACGGAAGGGCTTAGGGTGATACGGGAAAATGGAGTAATCAGGACAGACGGAAAAACGGTATTAGGAGCAGATGATAAGAGCGGGATAGCACAGATATTGGAGGCACTTAGGGTAGTACAGGAAAGGGGACTTGCCACAGGTGACATAGAGGTTGTGTTTACATCGGCGGAGGAAAGGGGGCTCTTTGGCGCTAAAAATCTTGACTTTAGTATGTTGAAAGGGACACATGCGCTGGTGTTGGACAGCAGCGGCAGTGTCGGCAAGGTAGTAGTGTCCGCACCAACTCATGATGCCTACACAATGCGCATAAGCGGGCGCTCCGCCCATGCCGGCATAGAGCCTGAAAAGGGAATAAATGCGATAGTGGCGGCGGCTAAAATCATTTCCGGGCTGCCCGACGGCAGAATTGATCCGCTCACAACGGCTAACATAGGTATTATCGGTGGAGGCTCGGCCACAAACGTAGTGCCAAGGGAGGTGACCATAGAGGGTGAGATGAGAAGCCACAGCCTTGAAGCCATTGAGCGTTTGAAAGTAACAGTGTTTGATACTGCATCAAGGCTGGCAAGAAAAAATCAGGTAAAAATCCAGATTGAGGATAAGCGCCATTATACAGGATTTAAAATTTCAGAGGATGACTCCTTTGTCAAACTCATAGACGGGGCTTTCAAAAAAAACGGTATAATTGCCGAGCATCTCGTCTATGGAGGCGGCTCAGACGCCAATGTGTTTAACGACAGAGGCATTAAGTCACTGGTGCTTTCAACAGGAATGCAGCAGCCTCATACAACAGAGGAGCATATATATGAGAAGGACCTCACTGCAGGGGCACAAGTAGTCCTTGATGCCGTCATTTCCTTCAGAACTTATTCAACCTGTGCCGGTCTAAGAAGCATATGAAGCGTACTAATCGCCTGAGGCAATCTCTCTGAGTATCTGCAGCAGCCGTAATATCTCCAGATACAGCCAAACCAGTGTAACCAAAAGGGCAAAGGCGCCGTACCATTCCATAAACTTAGGAGCACGTGCTTTTACCGACTGCTCAATTAAGTCGAAATCCAGCACCAGATTTAATGCGGCAATGGCTGTAACGACAAGGCTGAAGCCGGCACCGATTACTCCGCTAAACAGAAAAGGTATGCGTATATTAAACAATCCTAAGACCATAGAGACCATGTAAATTAAAAATACGCCTCCTGTTGCCGCTATTACACCGGATTTAAATTTTTCGGTTGCCCTGACTAATCCTGTTTTATATGCAAACAGTAAAACAACAAGTGTGCCGATTGTCAGAACGACAGCCTGAAAAGCTATTCCTGGATAGGCCGCCTCACATAAGGAGGACACACCTCCTATGACAAGTCCCTCAAACACAGCGTAAACCGGCGCTGTTGCCGCCGCCCAGTTGTTTTTTAATATTGTAACCAGCGCCGTGATTAATCCGCCTATGAGCCCGATTATAACAAATGGCAGTATTGCCTGAGGACCGCCGGCATAAAACCGGTTCCACGTCCACACCGCAGAGACCATTAGAATCAGTATCAGAAGCAGCGATTTATTTACCGCCCCTTGTATGGTCATTACCTCGGAATATCCCGAAATACCTCTATACTTTGCTAAAGCATTGCCTCTGAGGGCAGGATTATATGTCTTCATTGTTATCCTCCTTTAAATCTTAAAATCTGTATCAGTACAGTATTATAACAAAAAAACGCTACATATGCAAAACGAACATCCCGAAATCCGATATAGAAAAACCTGTATCCCGTTAAAAGTGGTTTTAGAGGAGAAACTTCAGATTACAGCAGACCTATGTATTTTGTTCCACTATAAAAAGTTTATTTTTTCATCAACAATACTAAAATCAATATGGATTTTCATCATTTTATATATTTTTGAACATAACTC
>JAMOBJ010000037.1 GCA_039908095.1 Nitrospirae bacterium YQR-1 | reverse complement strand
TTAAAAATCTTATCAGAAAAGCCGGTTCAGTAGATGAATTGAAGGAGTTCTTGGGCAAAAACATATAAAACAATTAGAGTGCTTATATCGGTGGCTTGTTTTGCGAGCGTCCCGCCCCCTGGGGACAGTGATTTTTTTCTGCGTGGAGCAATCCAGCATATTGCTCCGAAAGATTTGAAAGCCGGGTTAAGAGCCAAGCTGCAGTCAGAAGTATAACGCAGGCGGCTGGGAGAAAGCGACGCAGGCTTACTTTTTTGTTCCCCCGGAGCTTGTGATAAAGCCAACAAAGTTAGACAATAGAAGGCAACTTGGTATTACAGCTTTCCTGTAAGTTTATAGATTACATACCCTGAAAGCTCATATAGAGACTCATAAGTGGCGTTTAAACCATACCCTTTTGGTAGTATATCGTCAAAGGAAAAAACAAAAATTCTCTTATTAACCGAAAACGTATCCGGAGATAGTCCCTGTTTTTTGAACATGGCCAGCGCTCTTTTCATGTGGCTTTGTGAGGTGACAAGAAGGATTTTTTTTAATTTTTGCTCTTCTGCAATTTTTTTCATCTTAAAGGCTTCATCAGTGGTTCTCTTAACCTCTCCATATACCTCGTACTGGTTACTCTCCAGCAGCTGCGAAAAGTACCTCCCTGATATTATTTGCCCCTCATGGGCTGTGCCGGCGGAATTAGAGGCTGCCCAGTCGCCAAATAGTAGTTTTTTAGCATGTCCGTTTTTAACAAAATAAATACCAGCCAGAATACGTTCAGTTTGCTGGGTGGTCCTGACGTAGTTTACCGGCATGAAAATATTCTCTCCGGCTTTACCGCTTTTTTCTCTTATATGCCACTCCATATTTATAGCGCCTGCCAAAACCACCACAGCGTCATATTGTGTCTTTGGATTATATGTATCCGGTACCGCCCAGAATTTCATAAAAACATTAGAGCTCAGTGGTGCAAACACCAGGTAAAAGACTAAAGTAAGCGAGGCGGTAAAAAACCTCCGGTGTTTTTTTGTCAGTGTAAGAAATAATAATCCGGCTGTCAGATAAACAAGCGGATTAATCAGTATTAAAGCAATATTGCGTAAGATGTCTTCAAAACTCTGCACAGATTTTATGATAACATAAAGTCATATCATAAAATACCATTTTATTTTACCTAATCCGGTACCGCTTTACTATTGCCGACGCTAAAGAGGGATTACCGGCGAAGTGGAGGTGTACGTAGCCGGCAAGGGTATTTTTTACAGAAAACCCTGCTGTTCCTTCCGTGTTTTCATAGATGTTTTTCAGCTCCGGTGATTTCTCGTAAATGTCTGAATAGTGAAACTCATGCCCTCTGAGGATATCCCCCTTGTGGCCTATTATTGTATCCGCAGTGAGTGTTATTTCTCTATATCCCAGGTGTGATAACCGCTGTCTCATCTTACACCTAAGCGGCAATACCCCGCACATCGGATAGAAATTACCGTCTGTTGTCCGTATCCCCTCAGACAGATACATCATCCCGCCGCATTCGGCATACACAAGGCCGCCACCTTCCGAGTAATTCCGTATTTGTGTTCGTAAGACATCGTTTTTGGAAAGCACCTCACTATAAAGCTCAGGATACCCGCCGCCAAGATAGATGCCTAAAATATTGTCCGGTAGTTTTTTATCTGATAACGGACTAAAAAAAACCGTCTCTATCCCGGATGAGCGTAAAAGCTCAAGGTTGTCCTCGTAGTAAAAACAAAAAGCCGCATCCCGTGCCACCGCCAACCTCAGTTTGCCGGTGCTTTGTACCGCAGTATTGTCACCGTTGACAATTGGTTGCGCCATATTGCCTACTTCAGGATTAATATGTGTTTTAGCCAAAATCTTATCTGTTTCTATCGTGTCCTTCACGGCGGATATCAAATTATTAATGAAATCTGCACCGATAATTCCATCCTCCGCCGTAAGAAGCCCCAGATGGCGCTCCGGTATCTTAATCTCTGTGCTTGCCGCAATGTATCCAAAAACTTCTGACTTACATCTTGTCTTTATAGCATTTTTTAATCTTTCAAAATGCCTGATACTTCCGACTCTGTTTAAAAGCACTCCGGCTATCTCCACATCCTTGTCATATGCCTCTACGCCGGTTAACACAGCCGATACAGTCTCAGCCATGCCCTTGCAATCCAACACCAAAATAACCGGTATCTTTAAAAGTTTGGCAAGTGCCGCAGTTGATCTCTCATCACCGTCAAAAAGCCCCATCACCCCCTCAACAACAGATACATCGGCATGTGTGCTGTACTTATTAAAAATTTCCGTTACAAAACCATTCCCACACATCCATCTGTCGAGGTTTCTTGAAATTACACCGGTAAGGGCGGTGTGAAGACCGGGGTCTATGAAGTCAGGGCCTGCCTTAAAGGGGGCGACTTTCAGGCCGTGATGTTTAAACAGCGCCATGAGGGCCAGTGTCACCGTGGTTTTACCTGCTCCGCTTTGAATAGCCGAAATCAGAAATGCGTTTTTCATATGAGCTTACCGGAGCTGGAAATTGGAAGAGGGCGGAGCCCCCTTCCGTTAATAGTTTCCAACATTATTTAACAAACGTAATGAGCGACGGGTCATAGGCGGCAGGCTTTTCATAGCCAAGGAGGTTACATAAAGTGGCGGCAACATTACTTAAACCGGGTTTTTCCATATTTGAAAGTTTATACTCGCCGCTGTAGCACGGGTCATATATAACAAACGGCACAGGGTTAAGCGTATGTGAGGTTTTAACTGTTTTCTTACCCTTCTTTATCGAAACCATTTCATCGGAATTCCCATGGTCCGCCGTTATTACGGCTATGCCGTCAAGGGATTCAACCAGCTGAAGGAGCTTGCCTACACACTCATCCACTGTCTCAACCGCCGTGACAGCCGCATCCATTACCCCCGTGTGCCCTACCATATCGCCGTTTGCAAAGTTCAGTCTGCCAAAGCGGTACTTGCCGGATTTGAGCAGCTCTGTCGTTGCCTCCGTGATTTCATATGCTTTCATCTTAGGGGCTTTATCAAAAGTTAATTTATCCGATGGAATTTCCATGTATTTTTCAAGTTTATCATCAATATAGCCGGAGCGGTTACCGTTCCAGAAATACGTCACATGGCCATACTTCTGAGTTTCCGAGATTGCAAACATTGTCATGTTTTCCGCCGCCAGGTACTCACACACGGTTTCATTTATCTGAGGGGGAACAACCAAATAGTTCTTAGGCACTTTGGCGTCGGAATCATACTCCATCATGCCGGCGTAGAAAACATCGGGGATACGCCCCTTTTCAAATTTGCTGAATTCAGAGCCTGAGTCAAACGCTACCGAAATCTCTATAGCCCTATCTCCCCTGAAATTGAAAAACACTACTGAATCACCGTCCTCCATCCGCCCCACAGGATTACCGGCATCATCTACCACAACAAAAGCATCCATATTCTGATCATCAATATCCTTTGCATAAGAGGCATTAACATACTCGGTGCAGGACTTACACGGAGTGCCGATGCCGTTTACGTGAGCATCCCAGCCGCGCTTTACAATATTCCAGTCGGCCTCATACCTGTCCATGGTGACATTCATTCTGCCCCCCCCTGAGGCGATTACATAATGAAAACCTTTATCATCGCGTATTTTTTTCAGCGCTTCTTCAAGCGGAGTTATATACTCAAGGGCTGTTCTGGGGCCCACGTCTCTGCCGTCTAAAAGCGGATGAATCCGCACCTTTTTAACTCCCACCTCGGCAAGCTTATTAACCATTGCGTAGAGGTGGCTTATGTTTGAATGGACGTTGGCGTCTGAGAGCAGCCCTATAAAGTGTACGGCACCGCCGTTTTTGCCTCTTTCCACTATGCTGTTCCACAGTTTGCCGCTAAATACGGCGCCGGTGGCAAAATCCTCATTTACACGCTTTGCCCCCTGAGCAAACACCCTGCCGGCTCCAAAGGCATTGTGTCCGACCTCGCTGTTGCCCATGTCTTCATCCGAGGGTAAACCCACGGCCTCACCGTGCGCTCGTATCGAGGTAAAAAATTCGCTTTTAAAAAGCTTATCCAGCGTGGGGGTTTTTGCCGTAAACACGGCATTTGTCTCGTCTTCCTTACCCAAGCCCACACCATCCATGATTATTAAAAGAAGAGGCCCCTTGCGTCCCGAAAACCCTTTTAGTTTATTCAGTTTCTCCATTTATTACCATCCTCCTGAAATATTGTCTGTTGTTTACCGTAGAGCATGATTATATAACAATTGACCGCCAATTATAAATAGTTCACTGTTGACACAAAAAATTAAAAAAAATTTTTAAATTAATGTTATTATACGTATAATGTTTGTACAGAGTCAGGTCTTGGAGATTTGGAGATTTTAGATGGCAAAGGGCAGAGTTTTTATTGTAGATGATGAGGTAATCATATCCCATGACATGAAGGTAACTCTCATGGGCCTTGGTTATGATGTAGTAGGTCTGGCTGCCACAGGGCAGGATGCAATAGACAGAGCATCCGAGCTTAGGCCGGACTTAATTCTTATGGATATAAAGCTCATCGGTGATATTGACGGTATAGAGGCGGCAACTGAAATCCAGCACCATTATGATATACCTGTAATATTTATAACATCCTATTCAGACGATCAATTGTTAAAGAGGGCAAAAGTAACGGGACCGTTTGGTTACATCCTCAAACCATTTGATGACAGGGCGCTTTATGCCGCAATAGAGATGGCCCTTTTTAAGCATGGTATGGAAAAAAAATTGAAGGAAAGCGCTGAGCGTTATGCTTTGGCCTCAAGAGCAGGGGATATCGGGATATGGGATTGGGACATAGACACGGGGGATGTGTTTATTGACGCTAATCTGAAAAAAATGGCAGGCTATGGGGGCGATGAGATTGAAAACTCGATGAAAGCTCTCTACAGTCTTATCAATCCTGATGATGTTGACTACTTTAAAAGCGAATTACTAAAAGCAATGGATAAATGCCTATCGAATTTTGAAATCAAACACAGACTAAAACACAAAGACGGCTCAACTCTGTGGATGCTTGCAAGAGGTAAAATATACTGCGGCAGGGAAGGCAAGCCAACTCGTGTTATGTGTTCCGATATGGACATATCTAAACTTACAGCCATAGAGAAAACGCTTAAGGATACCGTTATAAAAGAAATCAAACAGAAAGAGTTTTTTAAAGCAATGTTTGAAAGAAACGTGGCCGGCATTATTATTACAGAAATAAACGGTAAGATTATTAATTCAAATACCACATTTCAGAAAATGCTTGGTTATAAACCTAAGGATATTATAGGGCGGTTTGTTTATGATCTTACCCACCCTGAAGATATAGAAACGGCAAAAAATTATTTTAATGAAATCTTAGCCGGCTACAGAAACCACTACACAATGGAATCGCGTTATTTGAGAAAAACCGGTGGATATTGTTGGGGGCAGATAACAGTGTCGCTTATTTACGGGGTTGAGAGTTCCCCTGCCAATCTGCTGTATATAGTGGAGGACATCCAGAGGAAAAAGGAGCTGGAGGAGCAATTTCAGAAGAAAAACATGGAAATAGACCTTATTTTAAATTCAATACCGGCCGGAATCTGGGTTTTAGACAAAGCCGGAATCATTGTAAGTGCTAACAGGGGTGCGGTAGAGGAAACAGGCTCTCCTTTGGATGAGCAAAAGGGAAAGCCGTTTTTTGAGGTTTTTAGTGAAAACGGAAATGCAGCAATCTCCAATTTTATAAAAGCGGGTAAGCCCCACCGTAATATCACATTGTGCAGGCGGCTGCCATCAGGTGAGATCAGGCATTTTTGCGTTGACGGCATTCCTTATACTGATGCCGGAGGCAGTGTTTCCGGTGCCGTAGTCTATGCCTATCCTGAGGCGGTAAATCATGACAACGATACTGCCGTCCCTACTCTCTCTAATGAGTAGATGGCTTATCCCCTATCCTCAACAGAAGGAGACTGAGGGTTGGAAGAAAATTCAATAAGAGATGTTCTTATTTCATTGGGGCTCTGTGATGACAACTCTATAGAAGAGTTTTATCCCTCTGTGAGAGACAAAGACGGGGTTTCCGTGCTTAGGTGCAGAAGGAGTGGAATAATATTTTTAAATAAAACTTCTCACATTGATTTGGAGTATTTCAGGTCAAAAAAATCATACGAATATTGGTCGTCAACCGGCAGAAAAGAAACTGTCATGGGAAATCTGGAGGATGATACAAGAAGGGCGGAGAGTTTTAAGCACCTGATTGCAGGTAAAAAATGGCTTGATATTGGAACCGGCTGTGGCGGTATGCTTGATATCCTTGCGCCACTGTCATTATCATGTGCCGCGGTAGAGCCTCAGGAACATGCAAGAGCGGAACTGATTAAAAGCGGCTATAATGTTTACCCCGATATTTCTCAAATCACTGAAAACAATTTTGACGTAATTACAATGTTCCACGTTTTTGAACATCTCACCGACCCCATAGCAACACTGAATTTTCTATTTAAGAAGATGGCCACAGGTGGAAGACTAATCATCGAGGTACCACATGCGAGGGATTTTTTAATATCTTTCTTATGTTTGGACAGTTTTCTGAAATTTACATTCAGAAGTGACCATCTTATACTTCACACCCGTGAAAGTCTTGCCTCTTTTATTAAAGAGGCCGGCTTTGCAAATATCATTATAAATGGTTACCAACGGTACCCGCTTGCCAACCACTTGTATTGGCTCAATAATGGAAAACCAGGCGGTCATTTGAAATGGTCTCCTTTAAGAAATCCTGAAATAGACAGCGCTTACTCAAACCTGTTAAACAACATTGATAAAACCGACACATTGATTGCTTCAGCGGAAAAACAGTAAATTTCCAGATACATTCCATACAAACCATCACCTTCAGGGAGCTTTCTACACATCGTTATACTTTTGAATTAGAATTGGAATAAATAATTGTACCAGGTGTATGTTGCGGCACAGTCCTTTTTATATCCGTTATTATGATAATTGTGCATGTTATGATAAGTTTAGGGAAAACAATACAGCCAAAATCTCTTTTACCGGAGTCGCTGATTTTTTATGCCTGATTTCAGTATTCTATTTTTTTAAACACTGCCTTTGTTATAATAAACAGAGATTATTATGGAAGATGATTTAAATAGATCACTTATTCACAACGTTTCTATACTGTATGTTGAGGATGAGGACACCGTCAGGGAAAGTCTTGTCAGATTCCTCAAGCGCAGGTTTAGTACCGTAGCCACTGCTAAGGACGGCAGCGAGGGGCTTGAGTTGTTTGAAAAACATTTTTATGATATAGTTATAACCGATGTTCAAATGCCGGTTATGGACGGCCTTGAAATGGCTAAATTTATAAGGGAAATTTCCCCTGAAACTCCGGTTATCATCACCACAGCATTTAACGAGCCAAACTATCTCATGAAAGCAATTGAGCTTAAAGTTGACGCCTATATAAAGAAACCCATTGTCAAGGATGACTTGTTAAATTCCGTATTTAAAAGTGCAGCCTGTCTTTCTAAACGAAAAGACTCTGAGCTCAGACTGGATTTTGCTCAGTCTGTTTTAAGCACCCAAATGGAATTTAGTCTGGTTTGCAGGATGGATACACTCCAGCTTTCAAATAATCTGCTGTTTAATATGTTTGGGTTTTCTTCTCTTGACGAATTCTTTGTTTATAATGAACGCCTGAAAGAAACCCTGACGGATTCCACCCCTGAATCTGAACAAAGCGGTTATACAGTAAGGTGGATTCAAAAAATGCTACGGCAGTCTGAACAGCAAATAGAGGTGTTTTTTAAAATACACGGAGAAAAAGCCCTTAAGCCTTATATTTTAAATTTCCGGCAAACAGGAAATTACATTCTTGTGGGAGGCCGGCGTCCTCCGGCGTAACATGTACGGCGGAGCCCCGTAAGCACTCAACTCAAGGAAATAGCAGAAAGGAGAACAAAATGGAAATAATAACCCCTGGGACGCCGCAAACTCAATGTAGAAGGTGCGGAGATTGCTGCACTAAAGGCTCGCCCACGCTGCATGTGATGGATGACGTTCTTTTAATTGAAGGAACCCTCAACTATATGGACATCTACACCATAAGAAGCGGTGAGCTTGTCTATAATAACGTGGATGACGAGTTTATTACATTAGAAGACGAACTGATTAAAATAAAGGAGAAATCCGACAGCAGGGAATGTATATTCTTTATAAATGAAGATAATTCCTGCCGGATATATGAGAAACGCCCTTCCCAGTGCCGTGCCTTTGAATGTTGGAACACGGAGAAATTTATGAGCGTTTTTGCAGAGGAAAAACTCACCCGCGAAACTCTTTTGAAATCCAACCCTGCACTTCTTGAAATAGTGGATGCCCATGAGAGAAAGTGTTCCTATAGGACATTAAGTAACCTCTTTGAAGAGATTCGTGCCGGCAAAGACCTTGTTAACGAGGTATTTAGCATTTTAAATTATGATATAACACTTCGCCCGCTGCTTTCCGATAAAATGGGAGTCCCCAATGATTACATGAACCTTCTTTTGGGCCGCCCCCTTACCGAAACTATTGTAATGTACGGCTATAGGGTTGAAACACAAGAAGGCGGGTTTTACACACTGGTTAATATTTCTTAAAATAACGTGTTGTATCCGGCGCAATCACACTGCATAGACCAGGGCTCCGTCTCAGCATCCGATACAGGGCTGTGACGGACATCCTTTTAGGAAGATTTAATTGCCTATGCAGTTATCTCCGCTAACAAAGAACTGGATTCCCGTTTTCACGGGAATGACGGAAAAAAGAAAATCTACCTTCTGTCATTCCCGCCTCCGAATAAGCATTTTTTATATGGATTTATACCAAGCTGCAGTCGGAAGGACACACAGGCGGCAAGGAACAAGTGACGCCTACGTTTACTTTAGAATTAGAATTGGAATTACTTTAGTGTTTAAACAGTCTCTGTCCGGTAAATACCATTGCAACCTTTGGGGTAGCCTCATTACAGGCCTCTATACACTCAAAGTCTCTTTCTGAGCCCCCTGCGTGTACTATTGCCGTGACCCCTTCCTTTATCCCTGCGTCAACTCCGTCTCTAAACGGAAAAAAAGCATCAGAAATCATAACTGAGCCGATTAGTCCGCCCTTGTTGCGCTTTGTCTCATCGTCTATTTCTCTGAGCAGACCAATATCTCTTTTGCCCCGGCAGGCCTCCTGCTCTAATGTCTTGTACGCAATACCGTATTTTTTAAAACACAATGCGTCTGCATATTTCACGTATGCCTTAAAGGCCGCAATTTCCGCCACACCTACCCTGTCCTGCTCTCCGGTGCCGATACCAACCGTCACACCGTCTTTTACATATATTACAGAGTTTGACGAAACACCGGTCTCAACGTGCCAGCCAAAGAGCATGTCCTCATACTCTCTCTCATCAGGTGTCCGATCTATGACGTAGTCTTTCCCCTTAAAGGTAGCACGGGCAGGGAGAAAATCGTCTTTTGTGCGAATCTTATTCTTTTGCGATTGCTGAAGTATAATTGCCCCGTCTATAAGTGATTTAAACTCAAGAGTTGTGTAATCACGGTATTTTGCAAGCTCTTCTATTTTCTTAAGCCTTACAATTCTCAGGTTCTTTCTCTTAGAGAGAATCTCAACAGTGCCGTCTTCAAACTCAGGAGCTGCAACAAGCTCCAGATAATTGGCGCTGACAAGCTCTGCGGTTTGCACATCCACAGGGCGATTCAGGGCAAGGCAGCCGCCAAATGCCGCTATCCTGTCTGCCATATTAGCCCTGTCGTATGCCTCAGCTATTGCAGCACCCTTTGCCACCCCGCACGGATTGTTGTGTTTCATTATGGCAGCCACAGGTGTATCCATCATGTGTTTCAAAATGTTCAGAGCATTGTCTAAATCCGTAAGATTGGTCTTGCCGGGGTGTTTGCCCACCTGAAGCATATCCGCCTCCGTTATGGCACTGACAAGACCATTGCCGGCACTTATAAACTCCACTTCCGATATGCTCAGGTTGCCCGATACAAGCTCATAGATTGCCGCCGGCTGATCGGGGTTTTCCCCGTAGCGCAGGCTTTTTATGCAGGGTGCTCCGGTTTTGTCATCAGGGAAGGTCCATGTCCTTTTTTTATAAACGAGTTTCTGATTACCGAAACTTATTACCATCTCACCGGGAAACGTGTCCCCTATGATGGTTTTATACATTTCTTTAAGTTGTGCCATTAGTCCGTCCCCCCCTGCCTGTACCGGCATTTAAGCAGCATTGCGCCTGTTTGAAGTTTAAGCGCTTTTGCTACAACATCACATTTTGCCTGAAACAGAAAAAAGTTGTTTTTATCAGTCTCTATAAGGGTCTCAAAGTTACCCTGTCCTTTACTTATTATTAAGCCATGGCGGTTAAATTCATCAACAAAGGCACTGCTGCAAAACTCTGTAAGCGTACCCACTGCGTCAGAGCCGTTATCAATAACTCTGCACATATCCGTAAGCCCGACATCCCGGGCATCCTCCATAGTAACATCATTTATTACCGGTGCGCCTTTAACTACAGCAGTTACGGCCTTTCCCATACCGGTTAGTACCTCAATCAGAAGTAAGTCGAAAACTATCTCCCCTGCGTTATCAAGCAGATAGAGTATTTCCCTGTGCTTTTGTATTTCTTTGGAAAAACACTGAAAGTGGTCAACCTCTATGTGGTCTCTCAGAGCTCTTTCAACAGTTCCCTCGATGTCTATGTTTTGGTATATGCCAAAATCAATAATATTGCCGGCGATTGCCAGCCGTGAGGCAATCCAAAGCGGGTTTTCATGATTTAAAACCCTGCTCCTGAGCTTTGGATACAGTGACAGGGCTATTTCATTGTATTGTTTTTTTAGCACACGGTAGGGGTCCTCACCGGTCATGGCCTTAACTTTTCTGTAGATAAAAGATGTGGCATATGCCGGAGGTTTATTTAAGTCAGCCCTCTGTATATCCTCTGTGACAGACTTGAGTATTTCAAACATTTTGCCATCATCAATACTGCTGAGGCGGCTTAACGCCATATAGGTTTGTTTCATAAAACACGGTAAACATTCAGGATGTAAGTTCATGGCACTCCACAGTCCTATATATTAAAACTCAACAGATACCCGGCTATAGTGGCATCATAGACTGAGACCACGGAAAACACCTTAGCGCCAAGCAAAAGGCGTGTTTTAAGAGTCAACTGCCCGTTGTTATCAGCCATCTCCTTAAGCACAGAGGCATAGTCGGCAGGGTCTGTGATTACAGTAACGTTTTTTAAATTCTTAGCGGCGGCCCGTAGCAGTGTGGGGCCACCTATATCTATATTTTCAACTGCCTCGGCAAAAGTAACGCCGTCCTTTTCTATGGTTTTTTCAAAAGCATATAGGTTAACCACAACAATGTCTATGCTTTTAATGCCGTGGGCCTCAAGTGTATCCATGTGGGTGGGGTTATCTCTTAACGCTAAAATACCGCCGTATATTTTGGGATGCAGAGTTTTTACCCTGCCGTCGAGTATTTCGGGGAAACCCGTATAATCAGACACCTCGGTAACATCCAATGACCCGTCCCTGAGTGATTTAGCAGTACCACCGGTTGAGATTATATCATAGCCCATATTTTGTAATCCTTTAGCAAAATCAACAATTCCCGTCTTATCCGTCACGCTTATGATTGCTGTTTTTGACACGGCTCACCTCCGTTGTTTTTTGTAAACAGCCCATTGTAACATCTTGTTTATCATCCGGTAAAGGACTTACAGATAAAATCCGGCATAATTTGTTTTGACAATTACTGTATTTTTTGATAAGCTATAATTAAGCGCACTTTTCTTTTGTTTTTTTATAATGTATAAAGGAAAGGAGGCGGTGTCTCTTATTATGAAAACGAACCACTACTAAAAGGAGGTTCATATGGAGAGTCGGAATTATAAGGTAAACTACGGTTTCACGCCGGAGGCGTTTCCCCTTGGCACACACATATGCTACATCTATAGCGATGATACAGAGCGTAAAAAGGTGATGTCAAAATTTGTGGAAAGCGGTCTTGCAGCAAATGAGAAAGTTGTTTATCTGGCTGATGTGGCAACGGTGGAGGAGATAGACGGCTATTTAGAGGCACTTGGCCTGGATGTGCTGCAACAGAGACGAAGCGGCCAGCTGGTGATGGAAACCGCTATGAGGGGCTACTGCCCAGACGGCAGGTTTGACGTTGAGAGAATGCTTGAGGCATGGAGGGGTTTTTATAGAAAAGCTGATGAGGAAGGTTATGCCGCCTTAAGGGGCACCGGAGAGACATGGTGGATTAACAGAGGGGTGCCGGGGGCTGAAAACTGGATTATGTACGAGTCTCTTCTGAATAAGCTGCTTGTTGACTATCCACTTAGCGCAGCAGTGTGTCAATATGACGCTAAACAATATGATGGCGCCACCTTGTTTGACGTCCTAAACGTTCACCCATTTATGATAGTTCAGGGTCAGATTCTGAGGAATCCTTACTTCATAACACCGGATGAATTTTTAGCAAGATATCGTTAACTTAAAAATAAAATCAGAGGTCAATTATGCAAACTTTAGCAACACAAGCTGATGTTCTTGGTAAAATGCTTGTGATTTCAGATATGCTTGACGTAGTGCCTACATTAAGAGGCATGGCTGAGTTTCTCAGCAGAGCACTCACAGAGATACCCGGCATAAAAGACGTATATATTTGCCATGAGGATGCACTTTGCATAATTGATAAAATGGATTTTGCTTGCTTCTGTAATTTATCCGGCAGGACTGTTTCATACTATGGCAGTGGTTGTCAATTAGCCGACACTAATGGTTTCAAACTGCTTAGTCTGAAAACGATTAATAATCTTTACGGATATATGCTGGTGAGTGTCAAGGATACACAGGCATACTCCGCCTACGAGCCGTTTCTGAGAAATATTTGTAATATTGTGGCAAGGGTAATTGAAAGCAGACATACGATGCTAAAACTCAAAGAAGCCAATGAACGGCTCGAGTTAAGAGTGCTGGAGGCAACAGAAGGCCTCAGGGAGAGTGAACAGAAGTACAGGAGTCTGTTTGAAAACTCCCCTGATGCGATATTTATTACCGATTCCCAAACCGGCTATATTGTGGATGCCAACTTCTCGGCATCACTGCTTTTAGGCAGATCAGTTAATGAAATCAAGGGTATGCATCAATCTCAACTGTATCCCAAATCCAAAGAGCAATGTTTAGGGGAAGCATTTGAAAAAAACGTAAGGCCTACAACTGGTTACGAGAGGTCATATCCTTTTGAAACTTATGTTATGAGGGCGGACGGCAAAGAAATTCCAGTGGAAATACTTGCACAAAAGATACTTTCAAAGGGAACTCTTTTATTGCAGGGTGTTTTCAGAGACATTCGAGAAAGAAAACATATGGAAGAGGTAATCAGAAGGGAACTGGATTTCCAGAGGGCGGTTGCAGAGCTCTCTGAGGCTCTGCTCTCTCCGGAAATGGATATAGTTGATATTTCCATCATCATTAACAAGCAGGCAATACGGCTGACCGAAAGTGTGCACGGATACGTCTCTGAAATAGATGACAAGACTGAGGAATTTATCTCACATACTACTACGGAAATGCTTGAGGAAGGACAGTGTAAGATTGATACAAGACGGCAACGATTAGCATTCCCAAAGGGTAAAGACGGCTATAATGGTCTTTGGGGGCACTCACTGAATACAAAACAGGGATATTATGTTAATAATCCTGAAGCGCATCCGGCATACAAAGGCTGTGTTCCCAAAGGGCACATTCCATTAAACAGATATATGGCGGTTCCGGCAATAATTAAAGACAAATTGATTGGTCAAATCGCCGTGGCAAATGCACAAAGAGATTACACAGATGATGATCTGAACATAATAAAGCGTCTTGCCACAATTTACGCTTTGGCTGTGGAGCGTAAACGGATGGAAGATGAACTGAAGAATTTAAACAACAATCTTGAGCAAATGGTAGCAACAGAGACGGAAAAAAGGCAGAAACAGGAACAGATTCTTATCCAGCAGTCTAAAATGGCTGCCATGGGTGAGATGATTGGATTAATAGCCCACCAATGGAAACAGCCGCTGAATGCTGTAGCTTCACTCATCCAGGATTTTAAAGATGCATATTCCTGCGGTGAGGTTGATGATAAGTATATTGACAATACTGTTATATCAACAATGGAGCAAATTAGTTTTATGTCAAAGACAATAGATGATTTCAGAAACTTCTTTGTGCCTTCAAAGAGGAAAGTCCTGTTTAATGTAAAGTCAGCCATAGATGAATTATTCTCGATGTTTTTACATGTTTTTCACAAAAGCAACATAGATGTTTCTACAAAAACTGCAACGGATGCAATATTACTTACAGAGGGATACCCAAATGAATTTAAACAAGTGCTGCTGAATATTCTGAATAACTCAAAAGATGCAATTGCTTCAAAAATAAGCACAAGCACTAAAACCCGTGGCACAATAGAGATTAATATCAACAACAGTGAAGACAAATCCAAAATAATAATCTCTATCAGAGACAATGGCGGAGGTGTGCCTGAGGATATTCTGGAGAGAATATTTGAACCCTATTTTACTACCAAAGAAGCCGGCGGCACGGGGTTGGGCCTATACATGTCTAAGACAATAATAGAGACCAATATGGGTGGTATGCTGAGGGTTGGAAATGCCAAAGGAGGTGCTGAGTTTTTGATAAGTTTGAATAATGTTGACGTTAACAATGGAATCAGTGGATAATAGAATTAACGGACAGTGTTACTCTAACGGAAGAAAATTTGACAAAAAACATAAAAAGGACTAAGTCCAATTTCTCATTACTGTACAGGTCGGCAACAGCAATCTCGCTGGTATGGACGATTATTGCAGCATGTTCTCTTATATGGACCATAAGCAATGAGCGTAACAAGACTATCGGGGTTGTTACCAAAGAGGCCCTTGCTAATTTCAATAAGGACCAGGCATTCCGGCTATGGGCTGCGCGCCACGGTGGCGTATATGTCCCTCCTGACAACAGAACGCCGCCAAACCCGCACCTCAGCCATATACCTGACCGTGACGTTGTAACAACATCAGGTAAAGCTCTGACTCTTATGAACCCTGCCTACATGTTACGCCAAATGATGGATGAGTACTCAGACCTTTATGGCATTAAAGGGCGTATCACCAGTTTTAAATATCTCAACCCTAACAATAAGCCCGATCAATGGGAAAGTAACGCTTTAAAGGCATTTCAGAATGGTAAAACGGAGGTTACAGACATATCTATGATTAATGGGCGGCCTTACCTGCGTTTTATGAAACCCATGATGACAACAGAATCATGTCTGAAGTGCCATGGCCATCAAGGCTATAAAGTTGGAGATATCCGGGGCGGTGTCGGCGTTTCCGTCCCAATGACGCCATACCTTAAAATAGAGGGAAAAACGATAAGAAACTTAGTACTAACACATATTTTGTTTTGGCTGATAGGTCTTACAGGTATATTCTATGGTCTCTATCTTGGCAGAAGAGCTATTACAGAGCAGAGCCGTGCACAGGAATTGTTAAGAGACAGTGAGGAGAGGTTAAGTTCTATCACATATGTGTTAGGCGAGGGCGTCTATATGTTGGATAAAGAGGGTTGCGTGACATTTATGAACCCCGAGGCGGAGCGGCTGCTTGGCTGGAAAGAAACGGAATTAATTGGTAAGCGTATGCACAGTGTAATACATCATAAAAAAGACGATGGAACAGTCGTTTCTCAGGAAGCATGTCCTGTCGAAAAAGTTGTCACCTCAGGAAACACATCTCGTATAGATGATGATGTATTTATTAAAAAAGACGGAACAATGTTTCCTGTAGCTTATGTGTCAACTCCTATTATAAAAGATGGAGAGGTTACCGCCTCCGTAACAGCATTTCAGGATATAACAGAGCGTAAAATTGCACAGGAGCTTGAAAGGAATAAGCATAAAGAACAGTTGCTATTTGAAAAGAAGCGTCATTTGGCAATAAGTGAATTACTTATGAATATCGCCCACCACTGGAGACAACCTCTGAACGTTGTAGGCGTTATTGCCCAGGAAATAAATGATGCTTATAATTTTAAAGAGCTGAATGCCGAATTTTTAGACCAATCCGTATCAACAATAATGAAAGAGCTCAGAAGTCTGTCAGATACAATAAGTATTTTTAAGGATATTTACAGCAACAGAAAAGATATTGAGAGTTTCAGCGTCCATGAGATTATCCGCAATACTCTGGCTGCAATAAACACATATCTGCAAAACAACAATACAAAAATAGAAACGCAGCTTAATGATGATATAGTTATTTTGGGTTATCCTCAGGATTTATCTCAGTCTATGATAAATATAATTACTAATTCAGTTGAGATATTCAGGGAAAGAAATATAGAAAACGGATTTATCCGGATAACCCTGCATAAAGCAGCTAAAAATGATAAAGCTGTTATTGCTATTTCCGACAACGGCGGCGGGATTACCAATGATATTATGGATAAGATATTTGATCCGTACTTCACTACAAAGTTTAAGTCAAAAGGGACGGGATTAGGCTTGTATTTGACAAAAGCCATTATAGAGAAAGAAATGAACGGAACCTTAAGTGTCGGAAATACTGAGGATGGTGCTGAGTTTATAATTGAGATTTAATGAGAGACAAGGTGGAGGAGTTATGATTATGGAAATGCCGGGTGAATTACAAAGAATAAAGATATTATACGTAGAAGATGATTTCATAGTGAGATTTAGTATTGCTAAGTTTTTGAGCAGAAGATGTAAAGAAGTAATAGAGGCTAAAAACGGTCTGCAGGGACTTGAGCTGTATAAACAACACAAGCCGGATATCGTGGTAACCGATATTGAGATGCCGGTTATGGATGGACTGGAGATGATAGACAAGATTCTTCAGATGAATACTGCACAGCCCATTATAATAACAACCGGATATGACGATGAGCAACATCAAAGCGAGAGGGTCTGCGTGAATATAATCAAACCTATAGACGACAATGAATTACTTGAGGCAATAGTGAAATGTATAAATGACAGAGAAGTGAAGAACAAATGATGAAAACTACATTGCTAAATATAAAAATGTGGTGAATTGTTTTTCGTCTTGTCAAACGCTACAGGGGTAATAAAGTTTTTCACGAGGTCTTTATCAAACTCTCTCTCCGACTCAACAATTATCCTAAAGGCCTCATTACTGCTATAAGCGTTCCGATATACTTTTTTAGTGGTCAGTGCGCTATAAGTATCAACTATTGCAGTCATTCTCATAGGCATGGTAACCTCTGTGTCCTTGAGTCCGTATGGATAGCCCGAACCGTCCGGTCTTTCATGGTGGCCCCTGCAAATATCCAAAACAACAGAGGGCATGTCCGGCTCTTTTTGAAGGAACTCCACGCCATGCGTTACATGTCTCTGAACAGCCCTCAACTCATCCCCCTCAAGCTTGCCCGGTTTAAAAGTCAGGGCAAACGGCACAAGGGCTGTGCCTATGTCGTACAATAGTCCGCCCATGGTCATATTGAAGCACTCCTGCTCGTTAAAGCCCAGTTTGCGGGCAAAGATATAGAGAAGAGATGCCGACTTAAGAGAGTGTACAAAAAGTGAATCCTCTCCATCCTCAAGAGCATTGTAAACAAAACGATTACCGTGCTGTTCCACTGCGTCAACCAGCAGCTTGGTAGCAATATGTATATCGTTGTAAGAAGGCGGTTTTGTGCTTTCAATAAGTTTAGAGGAGAGTTCCACCATGTATTTGCCTACATTGAGGGCTTGCGTCTGTTGAGGCTCAAGGGCTTTCCAGTTATCTCTCAACAAGGAATTTATCCAGTTATTCACTTTACCTAAAAGCAGCCCCATGTTAAATGGTTTACGGATATAGTCGCTTGCCCCTGCTTTAATTGCGTCAAGAATATATCTCTGTTCACTATGGGCGGAAACCATTAGCACAGGGGTGTTTTTCAGGGCATCATACGTTCGAATTTTCCTCAAAGCCTCGATGCCGTTCATGCTTGGCATTTCGATGTCAAGCAGCACTATGTCCGGTATAAACTGCAATATATTAGAAAGGGCGGTATAGCCGTTTGAGGCGGTTAATACCGAGTGCCCTAATTTTTTTAGCTGAAAGCTCAATAGCTTTCTAATGTCGGAGTCGTCATCTGCAATAAGAATTCTCATAAATACCTCTCACTTACGTATCTTATTATATATCGTTGTTAGGAATACTTACAATACGCACTCTGTCAAGGTAGTTTGAAAGTTCATGTGTTAGTTTTTCGATAACATCAGCTTTCCCCTCTTTAGCGGCAACCTCCATGCGGTCTCCAATCTCGGTTATTTCATCAAACCCAAAGCCGCCCCCGGAGCCTTTCATGCTGTGTCCCATACCCCTTATGGCCTCAAAATCGCCCTCCTCCAGGCCCTTATAAATAGCCTTGACGTCCTTCCTTCTGTGTTGCATATAACGGGGTATAAGATCCATCAAATCCTCCTCCACCTCTACTATGATCTCACCGGTATCATCATTTTCTGTCATCAGACATTTCTCCTTTAGCGTATTGGTTTATTACGTTTATAAGGGTCGCTTTTTTCACGGGTTTGGTTATGTGGGCGTTGCAGCCCGCATCGAGACTCCTCTGATCATGCTCCTTGAGGGCATGGGCAGTGAGTGCAATAATTGGCGTTGGCTCCACACCCTGTTGCCGTTCCCACTGCCTGATTTCACGGGTTGCTGTGAGGCCATCCATCACCGGCATTTCCACATCCATAAGCACAAGGTTGTACCGCCCTGTGGTAAATTTACCGACGGCTTCCTCACCGTTTTCAGCCATGTCTATCCTATAAGGCAGCTTTTTCAGGTATGTTTGAATGAGCATCCGGTTATCCTCGATATCCTCCACAAGCAAAATTCTCAATGCTCTGGGTTGGCCGGAAGTTGTAGTGCCGGCCTCCGTGCAAGGTTTAGCAGATAATGCAGTTTTTTTGCTTAAGGCATTGTTAATAGCGTCTCTTAGGTTTGTGCGTAATACAGGCTTTACCATATACTCAGCAATACCAAGTTCTTTGACTTTTGATAAGTCACCGCTTCTGCTGTCAGAGGTAAGCATCATAACAGTGCTGTCCAGTTCACCATATTTCTCTCTGATATGCTCTGCTACGCTGAAGCCATCCATACCCGGCATTCTGCAGTCCAAAAGTACAAGTGTGTACGGCTCTCCGGATTCCCGGGCTTGCCTAAGTTCATTAACACCCTGTTGTCCGTTTTCAGCTTCCGTCACTACGGCTCCCCAGACAACAAGCATATCCCTCAATATCATACGGTTTGTGGCATTGTCATCTACTACAAGGGTTTTCATGCCGGTTATATTTATCTCTGAAGCCGCTTTGCATTGCTGCGGTTTTTTATTGACTTCAAATTCAGCCGTAAAATAAAAGACGCTTCCAGCTCCGGTTTCACTTTCCACCCATATGCGGCCTCCCATCATCTCAACGAGTTTCAAGGAGATGTTCAGGCCAAGGCCCGTTCCGCCATATTTGCGTGTGGTGGTGGAGTCGGCCTGGGTGAATCTGTCAAATATCATGTTTAACTTGTCTGCCGGTATTCCTATGCCTGTGTCGGAGACTGAAAACTTCAACATGCATCTTTCAGGCTCAACCACTCCGTTGTCCTTTATCAATTCCTCAAGCCTGACCTCAGCAACTATCTCCCCTTTGTCTGTAAACTTTACTGCATTACCTATAAGATTAAACAGTATCTGCCGTAATCGTGCAGGGTCGCCGATGAGCGCAACAGGAACATCTTGTTTGATATGGCAGGCAAGCTCCAAACCCTTTTTATGCACTCTTATGGCCATTACCTCGCACATCTTGTTCATTAGCTCCTCAAGGTCAAATTCTATAAGTTCAAGCTCTATGTGGCCTGCTTCTATTTTTGATAAATCCAGTATGTCGTTAATAAGACTGAGGAGGTTCTCACCTGCTGAGGCAAATACGCTGACATATTTTCTCTGCTCATCATTTAACTGTGTCTCAGCCAGCAGGTCCGCCATGCCGATGATTGCGTTCATCGGTGTTCTTATCTCGTGGCTCATACTGGCAAGGAATTCGGTTTTGGCTTTGGTGGCGGCCTCAGCCGACTCCTTGGCAAGAACAATTTCTTCAGTTTTTATTATTAATTCCTTTTCAAGCCGTTTGCGCTCTTCCAGCTCGTTGTTGAGATCATTGTTTATATAACTCATCTCAATGGTGCGTCTCTCTACCTCACGCTCAAGCTCTTCATGCTGCTTAATTAACGATTTTCTCGATTTTCTCAGTTTTATATTTATAAACAGTAAGAACACTGCAAATATCACAACTATAACCAAAAAGGCTATTGCCAGGTTAATAAATATCTTTTTGTCTAATCCCTCAACTTCCATAAGCATATACACATTCCAGCCGTTTTCCGGTACATGAACACTTTCCATCACATAAGCGGCCTCATGCTGCCTTTTAACAATCTGAGGACTGAGGGTTATTATTGTTGCGTCTTCATGCAGCATCTCGCTTTTTATTGGAAGCGGCTGCAAGGATACACCCTCGTATTGTTTACTTTTTATGATTTCAGACAAAGTTCTTTCATGGATTTTTCGCATAGTATAAAAATTGAATGTATCATCGTTGGATAGGAAAATGATATTATTTCTGTCGGAAATCAAAAGTTTTCCCTTAATTCCCTGTATCATTGGTTTTAAAAGATCGAGGTTATTTTTAATGACAACAACACCAATTGTTTCATTGTCATTTTTGACCGGATAAGATACGTAATAGCCCGGAGCTTTAGATGTAATCCCAAGGGCAACGTATTTTTCAGGCACTCCGGTTATAGCTTTTTTAAAATAGGGCCTGAATGCATAGTTTTTGCCAACAAACGATTCAGGGGTGTTCCAGTTGCTTGACGCAAGGACTTTTCCGTCTTTATACAGCACGTAGGAGACAGATGCCCCGATTGAGGCATTGAATTGCGAAAGATACGCATTGACGGCACCTGCGTTTCCAGGATTGGCACATAAGTCTTTTATCAGGACATTCTCGGACAAAATTAAAGAATAAACTGAATAGTTTGCAATCCTGACAGTTAGGTATGTATTATAAATTGCAAGGCGTTGACGCGCCTCTTGCTGTATATCATCGATAATTTGATCCTTCGTCCACTTCACTGTAAACCACAGTCCGAGGGAAGCCGCTATCACCATTATTATAGCAAGAATAATCAGTATGTGCTTAAATCCTGCTTTGTGAGACCTGATATGATTATCGTCATTCATATTATCACTCATGCAGTTAACATTTTCTCAGATTTCACTTTGGTCATTAGTTCAATTATATCATTAACCGTTGTTAGATTCATAGGCATATAAGGATAAAAATGTGTTTTGACAATTACTATATTTTCTGATATTCTAAAATTAAGGTTTCTTAAAGCTATAAAAAGGGAATGACGGAAGTATCTAATACCAAGTTTCAGTCAGAAGTAAACGCAGGCGGCTGGGAGCAAGTGACGATGCCATCAAAGCTGGACGATTGAATGCAGCTTGGTATTAAACCCGAAACTGTTCCGATAATTAAGATAACTAAATTATGAAAATTGTAACTAAATTAAAAATTAGCACTATCATCTCAGTAGCTGTAGTGTTTCTCATAGGGATGACGCTTAACTATGAAAGGCAATTGGACGATCAATTGGGCGGTGCAAGTAAAACAGCCGAGAACCTGGTAAAAGAAGTTTTTGAAATGAATATTCTGGTCTATGATTATATGCTAAAGCAACCGGAAAGCAGAAAACGTATTTACACACAATGGAAATTGGAAACCGATTCATTGACATGTCTTTTGACATCGTTAAAATCCAAATATCCTAAACAACAGCGGATTCTCGACGACTTAAGCGATAATCTGAAGGGTCTCGATAAGTTGTTTCGTGAAATTAGTAAAATTCATGACAAACAAACAGTCTCCGGCAACGGATTGTCTCTGGAGCTTGAAGGGCATTTAATTTCCCAGATACTGACAAGGTCTCAAACTGTTGTTTCTTTGTCTTCTCAGTTTTATGACACAAACTACGAAAGACTCTCAACTATTCATCATAGGTCACATATACTTATATTATTATCTGTAATCATATCAACATTATTTATAATGTTTGTGTCACATTTAATCAATCAAGGTGTTGCAAAGCCGATAAAAAAACTGACCGATGGTATGGAGCTTATAGGAAAAGGCAATCTGGATTATAAACTGGATATGAGAGACGACAATGAGCTGGGACAGCTTGCAAACAAGTTTGATTTAATGATTTCTCAATTGAAAGAACTAACGGTTTCCCGTGACATCCTGATTACCGAGATAAGTGAACGAAAAAAGGCGGAAAAAGAGCAGCAGAAAATGAAAAACAGGTTTATACTCCTTTCAGAGGCAACCACCGAGGCAATAGCGATAACAGAGAGGGGATATGTCGTAGATGCTAACGAGCAGATGAAACAAATATTTGGGTATGAAATAGAGGAGATGAAAGGGATGCCGGCTGCTGATTTCGTAGTGCCGGAGGAGCGGGAAAGAGTAAAAAACATTATCGCTTCCGGCTATGAAAAACGCTATGAAACGACTGGGTTAAGAAAGGACGGTGTGACTGTTGATTTATCAATTCATGGGAGGATGCTGGTATCGGAAGGTGCCAATATACGAATGACGTCCATTAGGGATATTACCGATTATAAATTAAAAGAAGCAGCTATGATACAGGCAAAAGATGAATGGGAAAAAACTTTTAATGCGATACCCGATTTGCTTATGATATTGGATAAAAACCACAGGGTCTTAAAGATAAACGAGGCTATGGCAAAAAAAGTAAATGCAACTCCGGAGAGTCTAATCGGAAAGTTATGTTATGAGGAATTTCATGATAGCAAAACCCCTGGTAATTGCCCACATAAGCAAACAATGGAAGACGCGCTGCAACATAGTATCGAAACTTATGAGGGAAACACCAATGAGTATTATTTTGTTACAACTACCCCTTTGTTCAACCGTGACGGTTCTATTTTTGGTTCTATTCATATAGCACGTGATATTACTTACTTGAAAAATATTCAGAATGCGTTAAAAGAAAGTGAGGACCAATTGAAAACAAAAAACTACATCCTTGACCGGTTAAATAAGAACCTGGAAGAACTCGTTAAAAATAAAGTGGACGAGATAAGAGAAAAAGAAAAATTACTTATGCAACAGTCAAAAATGGCTGCCATGGGCGATATGATAGCCGCTATTGCTCACCAGTGGAAACAACCTTTAAATGTAGTCAGTATTTATATTCAGGATATTAAAGATGCATTCAGATATAATGAGCTCGATGCCGGGTATATAGATAATTTTGTAAAAAAATCATTGCAACAAGTTAATTTCATGTCAAAAACTATTGATGATTTCAAGAACTTCTTTAAACCATCCAAAGAAAAAGAGACATTCGATCTAATAGGAATTTCAGCTGATGTATTTTCGATAATGTCAAGCCAGTTTAATTCCAACATGATAGACTATCGTATTACCTGCCACACTCACGATAAGACATTTACAGATTTCTCCAGAGTCATACCCTGTGAGGCTACAGTAGTTAGCACATACAAAAGCCACTTATCACACGTTATTTTGAATATTATAAATAACGCAAAGGACGCAATTATCGAAAGAAGAAATCAAGGGGTGATAAGCAAAGATGATAGGGGACTAATATCGATTGATATTTATAAGGACAATGACATATTGAGGATGGAGATAAGTGACAACGGAGGCGGGATACCCCAGGAGATAATGGATAAAATATTCGATCAGTATTTTACAACTAAAGATAGCGGAAAGGGCACCGGTATCGGACTCTATATGTCAAAAATGATAATAGAAGATAGTATCGGCGGTAAGATTTATGCAAAAAATATTGACGGCGGGGCCGTATTTACAATCGAACTTGTTACTTCTACCAAGTAGCATTCAAAAGAGTAACGAGGCGGCAAGGAGAAAGCGACGCCTCCCCTCATAGGGGATTCCCCTTTAGGGGAGACGTCAAGGAGCTTTCGACGAAGCCAACAAAGTTAATCGAATGAATGCAACTTGGTATTAATCAAAACCATATGCTAATAAAATACCCCTGATACCAAGGCGAGGACTATAGATGGAATCTATCGAAATAAACCCCTCACATGTTGAAAAAATATCACAGGAACTTCACTTAACTAAAAAACAGGTAGAGGCAACCTGTGAGCTCCTTGACGGTGGCGCAACAGTGCCCTTTATAGCCCGTTACAGGAAAGAGTTAACCGGCTCCCTTGACGAGCTCAACATTGCCGGCATAGGGGACTTATTAAAGCGCCACCGTGAGGTCGACAAGCGGAGGACGGCAATTATCAGCTCTCTTGAAGACTCCGGAAAGATGACGGAGCAATTGCGGGAAAAACTTAATACTGCAGAAACCCTCTCCACTTTAGAAGACATTTACCTGCCGTACCGGCCTAAGAGAAAAACCCGTGCCTCCATCGCCCGTGAAAGGGGACTTGAGCCTCTGGCTGCGGCGATATTTGCCCAAACCGGAATTGATCCTGTGGCTGAGGCGCAAAAGTATCTGAACCCGGAAAAATCCGTGGAAACTGCTGAGGCGGCTTTAAGCGGAGCGCGGGATATAATTGCCGAGTGGGTAAATGAGGATGCTCAGGCAAGGACTAAGATGAGGCGTTTGTTTGCTGAAAAAGCCATAATTAAATCAAAACTAATTTCTGAAAAGGAAGAGGAGGGGATTAAGTACAGGGATTACTTTCAGTGGGAGGAGCCCGCAAGGAGTGCACCTTCTCACAGAGTGCTTGCCATGCGGCGGGGCGAGAAGGAATCTGTATTAACCCTTCGTATCTTACCTCATGAAGATAAGGCAATCGGACTCCTTACGGCTCAGTTTATTAAAGGCGGCGGCCCGGACTCTCTTGAGGTGGAAAGAGCTCTGAAGGATTCATACAAGCGTCTGCTTTCTCTTTCGATGGAGACGGAGCTTCGTATGGAAATAAAAAAACGGGCGGATTCAGAGGCTATCCGTGTATTTTCGGAAAATCTAAGAAACCTTCTGCTTGCACCCCCTCTGGGTGGAAAGAACGTGCTGGCCATAGACCCAGGAATCAGAACCGGCTGTAAGATTGTCTGCCTTAACCGGCAGGGAATGCTCATTCATAACGATATGATTTATCCTCTTATAGGCAAAGCTTCTCTTCAAAAAGATGCAGAAAAGGTAACAGAGCTCTGCAAAAAATTTAATATAGAGGCCATAGCCATAGGTAACGGCACCGGGGGCAGGGAGACGGAGCTTTTTATCAGAGGCTTAGAGCTTCCAGCCGATATAATTATTTTAATGGTAAGTGAAAGCGGCGCATCGGTCTATTCCGCCTCGGAGGCGGCGCGGCAGGAGTTTCCCACAGAGGATGTAACCGTGCGGGGGGCTGTATCAATAGGACGCAGACTGATGGATCCACTTTCGGAGCTTGTTAAAATTGACCCGCGCTCCATAGGGGTCGGCCAGTACCAGCATGACGTTGACCAGGGGGATTTAAAGGAAACCCTGGACGGCGTGGTCTCCAGCTGTGTCAGCGCTGTTGGAGTAGAGCTAAACACAGCCTCAAAGGAGCTGCTTTCATATGTGCCCGGCATTGGCGGGCAGCTGGCTCTGAATATTGTTAATTACAGAAATGAAAACGGGCCTTTTTTAACAAAACAATCCCTGAAGAAAGTGCCTAAACTGGGCCCTAAAGCCTTTGAACAGTCGGCAGGTTTTTTACGAATCAGAGATGGACAAAACCCCCTTGACAGAAGCGCCGTACACCCTGAGTCATACCACATTGTGCAAACTATGGCTGCGGATATGGCCGCCACAGTTTCTGATTTAATACGGAATGAGAGCCTCCGGCAAAAAATCGATCTGTCCCGGTACATAACCGGCACGGCAGGACTGCCGACGTTAAACGACATAATGGCCGAACTTGCCAAACCAGGCAGAGACCCCCGCGAGAGTTTCGATGTTTTTTCTTTTCAGGAAGGCATCAATAAAATCGAGGATGTTAAACCCGGAATGAAACTCCCCGGAATCGTTACCAATGTGACAGCCTTTGGCGCATTTGTTGACATCGGAGTCCACACGGACGGCCTTGTTCATATAAGCCAACTGTCGGATAAATTTGTTAAAAACCCCGGCCAAATTGTAAAAGTCAACCAAAAGGTTGAGGCCACCGTTGTTGAAGTAGATGTTAAGAGAAGACGCATCTCGCTTTCTTTAAAGTCTGATACTAATACCAAGTAGCAGCCAAAAGAGTAAGGGACAGGGGTGAGACACCCCTGCCGTAATGGACGGAGTCCTTCACCTTAACTTCTTTTTCTGCTCCTTCTCTATTTAACAAATTGGAATTTAGAATTTGTCAGTGTTGCAGCTTTGATAATTTTTATATTGTGGTCGGGGTTAGAGGCGGCGTGCAGGAGTAATTTAAACAGGGTTTCAACATCATCAGGGGAGCCGATTGCCGCTGCTATCTCATCGGCGGTAAAGATGCCGCCTGAGTTGGCCCTCAGATGTGACAGAGCTGCCCGTTGTAGTTTTGCAACTACTCCTGCCGCCTTCTTGCCTGCCTCCACTCCCGGCTGGTGGTAGGCGTTTATGTTGACAAGCGACGCATAATATCCCGTTGCCCTTTCATAGAGCGCAATGAGAACACCCATTGAAAACGCATCCGCACGCTCTATCGTTATTGTAATTGATTCCCTTGAATTGCCCGAAAGCGCTGTCCGTGTGCCCTGATAAAAGGCATTTAAATAATCGCCGGTGGTAAAGTCCTCCTCAACTTTCATTGACACACCCTCTCTGTCTCTTAATACCTCTACAAAGGTGACAAAAAAGTTGTTAGCCCCATCTCTGAGCTGCTGAATATAGGCGTGCTGGTCTGTTGAGCCCTTGTTGCCATAGACGGCTATTCCCTGATTCACAACTTTTCCGTCCAGGTCTTTTTCCTTACCCAAAGACTCCATAATTAACTGCTGAAGGTACTTTGCAAATAAATGCAGACGGTCTTTGTACGGTAGTATAACCATGTCCTTTATGCCATGCCCGCCTGTGCCGTAATGCCACATCAATGAAAGCAGCATTGCAGGATTCTTTAGCGGGTCTTTTATCCTGGTTGCCTGATCACAGGCCGCTGCTGCCCTAAGCACTGTATCAATATCTATACCCTGTAGAGCTGCCGGAAGCATCCCCACGGCTGAGGTCTCAGACGTGCGCCCCCCTACCCAGTCCCACATCGGAAACCGCTCTATCCACTTATCCGCCACAGCTACCCTGTCCAGCTCACTGCCCTTACCCGTCACAGCCACTGCATGTTTGGCAAAACTAAGCCCCGCTCCCTCATATGCCGCTTTTGCCTCCAGCATCCCGTTTCGCGTCTCTTTTGTGCCCCCACTTTTTGAAATCACTACCGAAAGGGTTTCACTTAAACTGTTTCCGATTTGCCCCAACACGTAGTCCATGCCGTCAGGGTCGGTGTTGTCAAAGAAATATGTAGTCATCGGGTCTTTAGCACTACCCAGCGCAAAGGATACCAACTGCGGTCCAAGGGCCGAGCCACCTATGCCGATTATCAAAATGTTTCTGAATTTCTTCCCGCCCTGAGAAACTATCCCCCCGCTATGCACTTTTTGCGCAAACGCCTTAACCGCCTCAAGGGTTGCGTCTATCTCCTCAGTCAGTTCTTTTGAGGGCGCAAGTGCAGCATTTCTCAACCAATAGTGCCCGACCATCCTGCCCTCATCAGGATTGGCTATTACTCCGGATTCAAGAGCATCCATGTCCTTAAACGCCCGCTCCGTCAAAGCCGACATTTTACTCAGAAAATCATCCGGAAAATTCATCTTACTTACGTCTATGGTAAGCCCTAATTCCCCGTTATGGTACAAATACTTCTTATAACGTTCCCACGAGTTTTTCCCACTCATTCATATGCCTCCCTGGTTTATTTTTTTGATTAGTTTCATTTACAATTCCGGTATCTATTATACAGAAATACCGGGAAAACTTAAACAAGGCAGGGAGGCGATAAAACATAATGAGACAAACAACACGTGTGATTATCCTGTTTTTAATCTTATCAGGATGCGTTACCCATGAAGCAGCACTGAAAGATACAATCTATCAGACCTCAACCCTTGATGCACTTCTAAAGGGTGTCAATGGCGGAGCTACAGACTTTGCTGAATTAAAAAAACACGGTGATTTCGGCCTGGGCACATTTGAAAACCTCGATGGAGAAATGGCTGCTCTTGACGGACAATTTTTTCAGATCAAATCAGACGGCCTTGTTTATCCGGTTTCCATGGATATGAAAACTCCATTTGCCGTCTTGAAATTTTTTAATACCGACATGTCGTTTGATATAAAAAAGGAGACTTCTTGTGATGATTTAATGGATGAAATCAGCAGACGCCTTCCCTCCATTAATATATTTTATGCTATCAGGATAGATGGGATATTTGAAAAAATAAGGGCCAGAAGTGTGCCGGCTCAGAAAAAACCCTACCCCGGCCTTTTAGAGGCAGTCAAAACCCAAACATTGTTTGATTATGAAGGCTTAAACGGCACAATGCTTGGGTTTTGGTTTCCGGATTTTATAAAAGATACAAACGTAACCGGTTTTCATTTTCATTTCATATCCACCGGCAGGACACAAGGCGGCCACCTGCTGTCATGTAAGTTAAAAGAAGGTAAGGTACAAATAGACAGTGCTGTAAACCTTACTTTAAAACTGCCTGAGACAGATGAATATCTAAATACAAAAGCCCCGAAAGATAATACAACAAAAGTTGTTTCTTATCATTAAAACTCTGCTATAATATGCAAACAGAGGTGGAAAAGGGAAAAAAGAAAATACCGTGTCCGGCGCGTATGGCAATAGAGGGACTGGAGAGGGCGTTTGCCCACTGGGGTGTGGAGCATCCTGCTAAGCAGTCCTGTTGGCAATTTACAAACTGCCCTCCTAATGTTTACTGTAAGTGTCCTGCCTATATCGGACATGCAGGCAGGCGTTGCTGGCTTGTGGCAGGTACATTCAGCGGTAAAAACCCTTATTGTATCCATATAAAAAAACTAAGCAACTGCAATGAGTGTTCCTTCTATAATGAAGTCAAAAATAATATGTAGTATATTAAATACTTCTGAATGCAACTTGGTATGATTCCACAGTAATAACAAAAAAATAATTGCCTTTGTAGTTAACTCCGGCAGAGTTTTTTTATCATCTAATGATGCAGGGAAAAGACTGGATTCCCGCTCGTAGGCGGGAATGACAAAAGGAGGATTTTCTTTTTTCTGTCATTCCGAGCGAAAGC
>JAMOBJ010000036.1 GCA_039908095.1 Nitrospirae bacterium YQR-1 | reverse complement strand
CTCATGTCACGTTCTATATCATACACTAATGCCATTTCGCTTACCTCCTTATCCAGTTGTTCTTGTAAATTCCGTAATTGAGACAGCACCTCCAACTGCCTTACATACTTCAGCCGTTTTGTCTCCTCCACCACCGTGTCCTTTATCCCCTGAAGCATTGCCCTTAAGCATATTTTAACATCTTTTGATTTAAAATCACAGAGTATTGATAGCACTATCTCCTCAGGCGTCTTTGAGTTTATAAACTTCTCACAGTCTATGTTTTTAAAATCTATTATGTTAAAACTATAGGACATACCCGGTTCAGACAGGGTGTTTGACATTCTTAGCGGTTCATTACCTACGTAAATTAAATATTGTATTACCGGCAGCTTTTCTATTTGAGTAATATAGAGCCTGTATCTGAGCATTCTGAAGATGATATCGTAGTCGTTGGTACTCTGGAATTCAAGATGAAGTATATATCTTGTGCCGTCATATTCCTCTATCAATAGAACAAAATCAGCTTCCCTCTCGTCCGTTATCTGCATCTTTGTCTTAAGAGGCGTAATGCTCTTAGCGTTTATGTTTAAAATCGAGGAAATAATTATATAGAGCCCCCCAAGGAGGCTTTCTTTCATAATTCTGTCAAACGGCCCGGACATTATATTACAGTATAATACAATCAGAAAACAACGTTCAAGTACAGGGGAGACGCCCAGGAGCTTTTGACGAAACCAACGAAGTTAGACGATTGAATGCAATTTGGTATTACTGTTTTTTAGCTATCACATATATAATGTCATAGAGGTTAAGGTAAAAATCGAGATTTTGCAGGCCGGTGTGTTTAATTAAATTGTAGAGACTGTGCAGCTTGTGTTTTGCCGTCAGAGTCTTGTAAAACAACATGTCAAGGCTTCTGTAATAACCCGGGTATCCAACATAGACAGTGGTAAAGCCGTGCCTTTGTAACAGCCGTGTTAAGGTTTTAGCGCTGAAGTAGTGCAGGTGTGTGGGCGGGTGAATTTGCCGCCAGCTGTTGCCGCGTAATTTGGCGTTGACGCTTTCTATGTCTGAGGTGGTTATTGCAAGCACTCCCTCAGGGGATATGTGTGTGGAGATTTTCTCTATGGCTTTCCACGGTTCACTCATGTGCTCGATAGTATCCCACATGCAAAACACATCATAGCCGGTTTTCATTTGATAGTCCAAAAAATCGCCTGAAGCAACATTGTAGCCGTAATGCTCCCTGCAGTGTCTCACTGCATCCTCAGATATATCAATTCCGGCCACCGATTTAAACTTACCCTGCGCCGGCTCAAGAAAATACCCGTATGCAGAGCCGATTTCAAACAGGCTTTTCCTGTCACTGTGTTCAACATATTTTAACAGCAGCTCCAGCCGCAGGCGGAAGTTCTTCTGGATAGTTCTCTTTTCCAATGTGTAGTTTACGTATTCGTTTCCATGAAAGTAATCCGGTCCGTAGAGTGCTTTGAAATCATAATCACTAAGGTTTAAATCGGCGGTGATAAAACCACAGCTTGCACACTTAAGGAGCCCCTTTAAAGTGCAGAGCCCATAAACCCCGTTACAAACCGGACAGGTTTTATCCGTGGCGCTTGTCATGCCCATACTCTTTTTCAACAATATATAGCGGCCTTCTTTTCACTTCATCAAAAATACCGGCTATGTATTCCCCGATTATCCCCATAAAAATCAACTGCAGCCCGCCGATAAATGAGATAAGCACCACCAGTGTTGTCCACCCCGAGGGGAGTTGTTTGTTTATGAAAAATAGTATTATCGTAAATATGCCGTGAAGAAAACTGCTCAGCGACAAAATAAACCCTATAAATACCGACAACTTCAGGGGGGCCTTTGAAAATGACACTATCCCGTCTATTGCAAATGCTATCAACCTCAGAAAGTTGTACTTGCTCCTGCCCTTTGTCCTATCGGAGGCGTTAAAATTTACCACCGTATCTTTAAAACCCACCCAATGAAACAGCCCCCTCAAAAACTGGTTATGTTCCCTGATCTGAGTTTGAAAAACAGTTAGCACTTTATTTGAAATCAGTCTGAAATCAGCCGAATTTTCCCCCATTTTCACCGATGATATATAATTTAAGAATCTATAAAACACCTCCGATGTGAAGCGCTTTACGAAAGATATGTTCTCAACGCTTACCCGGTTTGTGTGCACGATGTCATATCCCTCCTCGTACTTATCCAGCAGAACCGGTAAGAGTGCAGGGGGATGTTGAAGGTCTGAGTCCATCATTATAACCGCATCGCCGTCACATCTGTCCATGCCGGCAACAAGTGACATCTGGTGGCCGAAGCGGCTCGAAAGCAATACTACCCGGATGTTTTCATTTTGCTCCGACAACTCCTGCACTATGGTAAGCGTGTTGTCGGTACATCTGTCTAAAACATATATTACCTCAAAACGATACTTGTCTGTCATTGAATCAAGCACTGAAAACAACGTCTCATTGAAATCTGAAATGACTGCCTCCTCATTATACACAGGGGCTATTATGTTTACTTTCTTAAGCATTTTTTATAGTTTCCGCTATCCCCTCATCGAAAGAATACCGTGGAGCCCAGTTCAATTCATTTTGTATTTTTGCTATATCCGCCACTACGTCGTTAATCTCATTTTCTCTGGTAACATTAGTTGAAACTATTTTTTTGTCCGTATTCAAAGTTTTTAAAATTGTTCGTATTACTTCAGCCACACTTAGTGAGTAACCGGCCCCGACATTATACACGGAAGATGTATTATTATTAATTGTCAACATAAGGGCGTCAACAAAATCCTCCACATACAGGAAATCCCTTCTGGGCGGTAAGTCCATGACCTCTATCGTGCCGGTGGATGTATCAACGGCTTGCTTTATTATGGCGGGGATTAAAAAGGAGTCATTCTGCCCGGGTCCGTAAATATTAAAGGGACGAATTATAGTAACTTTAATTTTAAAATTATCCGCATAAAATCTGCACAGCTCCTCGGCCATGTACTTGCTGTGGCTGTAGGGATTTCCGGGATTTACCGGATGCTGTTCATTTACCGGCAGTTCCTTTGGAATTCCGTAAATGTAGGAGCTGACAAAGGTCATGCTGCAGCCGTGTTTTCTGCAAAACTCCAGCACATTGTGTGTTCCCATCACATTGGTGTTGTAAAAGCCATAGGGTTCTTTCCAGCTCTCCGGCACAAAGGTCTTTGCCGCAAGGTGTAAGACGTGCTCTATGTGTTCAAATTTAATTATATCCTTTGATGAGATATCCCCGCAGTTGCGGTTAAATACGGAGAGCTCGTATCCTTCCGACAGCAGCCTTGCCGTCAGCCGTTTACCTATAAAGCCGCTGGAGCCTGTAACAAGGATATTGTGTTTCATGCACCGAGAATTTCATTTCTTATGCTGCTGAAAGCCTCCACCGCCTGATAGTAATCATCAGGCCTGCCAATGTCAAACCAATGCCCGTCAAACATCCTTATGTTAACCGTTAAACCGTGTCTTAAAAAATCAAACATAAGATTATCAAAACCATACGGAGTGCCCACAGGGATATAGTCTAAAATACTCCTGTTTGCCATGTAAATTCCCATGCTGACATTATATGTAACCGATGGTTTTTCTCTAAATCCGCAGAGTCTCCCTGAGCCGTCCACCTCTAAAACACCGTACTCTGTCTCCTGCACCCTGCTTGTGGCCGCTATGGTAAAAAGACTGTTTTTCTGAATATGAAAGTCATAAAACAGGGCGTAATTGAATGTGGTAAGAATATCTCCGTTCATCACTAAGAAGTTTTCAGGTAAATCTTTAATCAGTTTCAGAGGCCCCATGGTACTTAGCGGTTTGTCCTCCATTGAGTAGTCTATTTTTACTTTCCATTTTGAGCCGTCACCAAAGAACGCCTTTATTATTTCAGCCATATGATTTACAGCCATTGTGATGTGCGTAAATCCACTCTTTGCAAGCTGCTTGATAACTATTTCAAGGATTGGGTATTGGTCTATGGGCATAAGAGGCTTGGGGAGCACCACTGTGTAGGGTTTTAACCGTTTGCCTTGACCTCCGGCTAAAATAACAGCCCGCTTAGACACTACAACTCCCTTGTGGTTAATTCCATCTCTTTTGGACCTTCATTTAATTATTCATTTAATAAGAGCTTCCATTTGTCAAAAACTCCTTCAACTCATCCACGGATCGGGCTTTCTTGATAAAATTCTTGATGTCTTCTAATTTGTCTATAGTATTTATAGCCTTAACCATATTCATCATATCAAGTCCGGCATATCCAAATTTGAGTTCAAGCATTCCTTCAATACCCTCAAGTAACCCTTCCCGCTTACCTCTCAGTTGCCCCTCAAGTAACCCTTCCCGCTTACCCTCAAGTAACCCTTCCCGCTTACCCTCAAACAACCCTTTCTGTTGACCCTCAAACAATCCCCGTTGTCGTCCTTGTTTAAATCTCACATCTTTTTCTAAATTATATATCAAAGCCATACTTTCAGCCTCCTCACATAAATCATCCTGTAAATCTCTTAATTGTGATAGCACCTCTACCTGCCTTATGTACTTTGCACGAAGCGTTTCTTCCTTCACAAGTTCATTTAGCCGGTTTAATATTTCTCGTATAAATATTTTAACACCTTTCTTCTGATAATTGCACAAAATAGATATAATTACCTCTTGAGGTTTGTCCGAGTACAAGAATTTTTCGCAATCAACATTGCGCATATCGATTAGGTTATACCTGTAGTTCAGAGTATCAGTTTGTATGGTGTTTTTCATCGTTAGCGGTTCGTTGCCTATGTAAAACACATATTGTATCGGTTGTATTCCATGAACTACCGTTATATATGTCCAGTACTCCAACTCCCGATACTCCATTTTAGAGTAGTTCGTTGCCTGAAATTCAATATGTAAAATGGACTTAGAACCATCCTCAAATTCCACAAGTAAAATAAAATCAGCCTCACGCTCATTCGTTATTTGAAGTTTAGTTTCTATTGCCGTGGATTTAATTATTTTTAACCCGATTACCTCTGTAATTAGGGTATCTACGACATCCTTCAGTATCTCCTTTATAACTTTGTCATAGCGTTTAGGCATTTGGTGCTATTATAACATTTGGGTAAATTAAAGCACTAAAATGAATATTGAAAATAAAATTCTGTATAGTTTCCGCCCTGCCTGTATCATAATATAGTCCTCCTGCTTTTGATATTTTATATCATCTGAGACACTTAAAGCACGAGGACTTTTTTCATTCCCACTGCTTTAGGGGAGACGGTGAGGAGCTTTAGCCGATGCCAACAAAGTTAGGCGATTGAATGCGACTTGGTATTAGAAGCAGAAAAAAGGTTTAAGAGAGTTCGGGGTTATAGAGATATCACAAAACTCTTATTAGCATTGAAAAGAGATATCACAAAAAATGACTTGATAAAATTTGGTGAGGTAGCATAGTATAGGAGCAGGTGATAGGAGACTTCTTGGATTTCAACTGCCCGGGGGACATCCCTTTGACAAAGCTGACGACAGCATAAGATAGAGATGGAGAGCTAAATGTGTAAGAATTGCCATGAATATAAATGAAACCATTAATGAGATTGTCCAAAGGATAGCCTCTTTTTGCAGTCCTGAAAAGATAATCCTGTTTGGCTCCTATGCTTATGGAGCGCCGACTACACAGAGCGATCTGGATATTATGGTTATCATGGACACGGTTGAAATGCCTCATAAAAGAGCTGTCCCTTTGAGGAAACTCCTGCGCGATATATCTGTGCCAAAGGACATTATTGTGAAGACTCCTGATGAGTATTGGCGGTATAAGGATGTGACTGGCACGATAGTTTACCCTGCCGTCCATTACGGGAGGGTGATATATGAACGAAGCGGATAAGATTGATATTGTAATAAGCTGGTTCCGAAAGGCAGAAAATGATCTTATTAACGCCGGGTACACAATGACAATGTCCAATCCGCCATGTGATACTGTCTGCTTTCACGCTGAACAGTGCGCTGAAAAATATCTGAAGGGGTTTCTCACATACCACCAGATAGAATTCCCCAGGACACATTCGATTGAGAATCTGGTTGGACTCTGCAAACAAGTTGCCCCTGCCATAGAAACAGAGCTCGGAGACATAGCAGAAATACTCTCAAGTTATGGGGTTGCGGTGCGTTACCCTGATGGGGTCTATTATGATATCCCCAAAGAAGATGCCGCAGAGGCTATAATACTTGCAAAGACAGTGAAAGCGTTTGTTTTGAAACAGCTTGAGGGAATGCTAAACATTCCGATATAGACAAAACCGTATTGGTATTAAATACATGCTTTTCCCAGATTGGGGTTCTTTCCCCACGGCCCTCCCCGTTGCCTACACTATTTGCTTCAATGCTTTTTAAGCCTCACAGAGAATTGCTGCTCAGTTTGCTTCCGTATTGACATCAGACTGCCTTTTTGATATAATAACCCACTGTTTTGGGAGGATTTAAATCTGGGTTATGCAGCACAGATACTTAGCCGTTAATGCCGCCGTGTTCCCCCTGTGCGGAGTTTTAAGAAAAACGTGGGGCTGTTACTTAAATGTTTAATTTAACTAAACTGCTGTTTTTTAAGTTTACCCCTTATGAGTTACCGGGTTATAATATTTTAATAAGAGCGGTTATGTTTTTTATGTTTGCTTCCGTTTTATACTACCAGCAGTGTCAGCCGCACCTCAACAGCATAGTAATTGACGGAATAAATGTGCCTAATACCCACAGATATATGAGGTCGGTTGACAAAGGTGACATGTACATGGCGGCCGTGTTTTGTAAAGTTATGACAAAACTCATGAAAACCCCTGACAACAACGTATATAATGCTTTTACCGGATGCTTATATGCCAAAAAAACCAGAGTTATGGTGTGGTTTTTGTTTTTTGTTTTTCTGGCTTTTCTCTTTCTGCTGCCACCTGTTCCCTTTGCAGTCTCTGTTGGAGGTCTCGGTGCTCTTTATTTCACTCTGACGCAGTTTCTGCCCTTGAGTGAAATGAACATTGAGTGGGGCAGACTCATGGCGGTATATTTTCCAATCATCTGTACATTGTTTTTAGCCGCTGTACTGAATCTGAAAAATACGCTTACCTCATGGATATATACCGGAGGTATGGCTTTTGTTATATCATATTATCCGTTTTTCAGACAGGAAGTAATCAGTGTCAGCGTGATGATGTTTGTGTCATTAGTTCTTTGTTCATACTTTCCGGTTGTTCTGTCTATCTTTTATAAGCCGGCAAACCATAAGAAAACATTTTTGCCTCTTGCAAAAAGTATTACTATAATCATAGTAATCATTATCTGTATGAATGTACTTATCAGAAGTACAATAAAATTCTACAACGCATACAAAAGTAAAACAACTTTTCTCAGTGCAGAGGTCACTTCTCATGGGATAGGGCACCCTCTGTATGTGGCAATGTGCTTTGCTCCAAACCCTTATTTCATTTCCTATAGTGATTACACAGGGCAGCTTCGTTGTCTTTATCAGGGCAGCTCCGCCTTTAATGATAACCACCCGGTATATCAGAAATTTATTATGGGACAATGGGTTAAAACCGTAGTTGAATCCCCTGATGTCTTATTAAAGAGTATCGGAGCTAAGTTATCACTGCTGCATAATATTATGTTGGGTAATGTTACTAATTTCTATTCAAGTTATATCGTCGGAGCCACATATAATAATAAATACCTTGTGTGGTTATACAAGGCATCTATTGTTGTATTGCCGGTAATTTTGTTTTTTGTGTTGTTTGTGCACGGCTCTGAGCGCCTGCTGCTGTTGACAGGGGGCTTTGCTGGAATAACGGCAGGTGTGCTGGTTGTTAAAATTTTAACGTTTCCACAGTACATTGATACTATAAACGGGCTGCTTATTTCAATGTTTTTTATTTTTATCCCTGCTGTTGTTGTTTACTCCGGGGGTAGCTACCGCTCTCTTTACAGATCAAACGATAAAGAGTTTTTTAGTAAAATTTATAAAACTCTTAAATTACTGTTTATTGCCGTCATTGTATTTTCTTTGCTTGTGGTGTCCTGGACGGTGTTGCGCTATCGTCTGAATATCTCAAATGCTGAAAAATTATTACACAGCAATCCGCTTCAGGATATACTACAGATGCAGCACAGATATTCATATCTGTTTAACCGCTTATCAACCACTGAGAAACTCCAAATTATCGGCAAACTAAAGGCTATGGAAGGCAACGGAGTAGCCGGCAGGATTGTTTCAACCACAGGGGATACGGGAGTTTTTAATTTGACGGCTGCCGTGTATTCAAAGAACGAGATACATTTAACCGGCTACTACGGGAAAAATCAGATAATTACAAATGAATTCCAATACGGAATAATCCCCCTGTTGAGTGTTTCAGCAAAGGAGACAATAGGCCGTGTTATAAGTAATTATGCCGTTGTTGAAAAGTGTTTGACTCCTAATAATATGGACAATGAGTGTACAAGTTTTCCAATAGACACATGGTTTTTCAATAATGAGTATATAATGGTTAGTCTTCCTGTGCCGGAGGGTTTTTTAAAGGACAACAAACGGCTCTATATTAAACTCCTTCCCAGGGATACAACAATGGGTTACAACACTGAAGAGACTTATTACGGAGAACCTGTCACAACAGTGGTTGTGGATTTCAATAAGGAGTTCTGATTATTTTTTAGAGAGGAAAACTGATTTGACAAAACAGAAAATTGATACTGCAAAACTGATTAACAGCCCTGTGAAGGTGGGCCTGGTACAGATAAATTTTAATTACGGCAATGAATACCATATTCCGTACTCAGTGGGGCTCCTTCAGGCCTATGCTATGAAATATCTGAAGAGGCCGGATGATTTCAAGTTCCTTTTGCCCATATATAAAAGGCTTCCTGTGGACAGTGCTGTGGAATACCTGCTGGAGACGGACATAGTTTTTTTCAGCACCTATGTATGGAACAGAAACATCTCTTTTGAAATAGCAAGAAGGCTGAAACAAATAAAAGCAGAGGAAATAATCACCGTCTTTGGGGGGCCTCAGATACCGGTGAGAAACACAGAGGCCTTTTTGAGAACCAACCCTCAGATAGATATTGCCTGCCACGGTGAGGGTGAGAGGGTGGTTCTTGCTGTGTTAGAATCTTTCCACAAAAAAACATGGGTGGATGTGCCCTCTGTAAGCTTTATCGACAAAGATAATAACTTTGTCCACACTCCTGAGGGGCGGAGAATAATTGATCTTGATGAGATTCCATCTCCCTACCTTGAGGGTGTTTTTGAGCCTCTTATGGAGGCAAATCTTGAGGATAAGTGGCTGGTGCTTTGGGAGACCAACCGTGGCTGCCCCTTTACATGTGCATACTGTGACTGGAGTGCTACAAAACGGAGATTGAATCAATTCGGCACGGAGCGTCTTTACAGGGAAATGGATTGGGTGAGCCGGCACCGGATAAGGTACTTAATTTGTTGTGATTCCAACTTCGGGATTCTCCCCAGGGATATGGAAATTGTTAAATACCTGGCGGAAAACAAAATAAAGCACGGATACCCTGAGGACTTCTCTATGTCCAACACTAAAAACACCACCGAGCGTATTTATAATATACATAAAATCATGGCCGGTGCAAAAATGAGCAAAGGGGTTTACCTTGCCATGCAGTCACTCAACGAGGACACCCTGAAGTTCATTAAACGCTCAAACATATCCAACGAGACATTTCTTGAGCTTCAGCGCAGATTCAGCCGGGAGAGGATAGAGACATTTACCGATCTCATTATTCCCTTGCCCGGGGAAACCTACGAGAGCTTCACGGAGGGTGTCTCGACGATTATCGAAAACGGCCAGTACAACAGTATAACATTTTCCAATCTGAGCATTCTCACTAACGCCGACATGGCCGACCCTGAATATCAAAAAACATTTGGCATGGAGATTGTTGAAATAAAGGCCTCAAGTCTCCACATTTCAATATTTGAGGATGAGGTCACCGAGGTTCAACAACTGGTTGTTGCTACAAACACTATGCCGGGGGCGGATTACATTAAAGCTAAAATATTTATCTGGATGGTTAGGTTTTTGTTTTTTGACAAACTTCTGCAAATTCCCCTTGTAATAGTCAATAAGCTCTATGGCCTCAGATACAATGACATTATAGAGAGCTTTATAGCACAATGCAGCGGTTTCCGGCTTCTTTGCGGTGTATATGGTTCATTTGTCAAAAAAGCGCATGAAATACAAGGCGGTGGCGCGTATGAGTTTATAGGGTCAAAAGAATGGTTAAACATTTGGTGGGCGGTTGAGGAGCTGGCAATAATAGAACTCTGCACGGAAAACAAACTTGATGATTTCTACGGGGAGTGCAAAGAAGTGCTTTTCAGAATTCTTTATGAAAAAGGTGCCGGACACTTTGAAGTGCCCATAGAAGAGGCCATAATATTAAACAGACACCTTATAAAGCTGCCCTTTAAGACTGAGAATATTGATATTACACTCTCACACAATATATATGACTTTTACAGAGCCGTTGTTACAGGGCAGCATGTTCCCTTTGAGAAAAAATTGAGCACTTACCGCATAGACAGGACAACCAACACGTGGGCCTCATGGCAGCAGTGGTGCAAGGAGGTCATCTGGTATGGGAGTAAGCGAGGGGCCTATATTTACGGCTGCAGTGCGGTTGTGTGATATTCTTAGTTATGGTATGATGTGCCTTTACGTTATAAAGTGAATTTTTACGGGAGATAAAAATGGGGTCAAAACAGATAATAAGTGCTCTGTTAAATGAGCATGCTTTTAGTCCAATAACGGGGCAGTTTTTAGCGATAGGCAGAAGTACGGTATATACGCCGAAAAATGTTTTAACGGATTTGTTCAATAAATATAAAATCCCCACGGAGACTCTTCAGAGTATTTATAGCAGCAATAAATATATAGACAATTCAACCCGCCGCAGCACAGGGGAAATCACGGATGATGCTTTAATCGCCTCCTTTTCCGGCTGTCAATATAATTGCCTGGATATATCCGGCTATGAGGGCGCAGATATTATTCATGACATGAATACCCCGATTCCACAGGACTATCACGGTAAGTATGATTTTATATATAACGGCGGCTGCATGGATAACATGTTTGACCCCGTTACGTGTATAAAAAACACGGCAAAAATGCTTAGCCCTAACGGCAGGATAGTGCACGCCGAGTCTGCTACGGCAATGGCCGGATACTATCTTACTTTTTCCCCCGAATGGTTTTTCAGCTACTATGCGATAAACAATTTTTATGATTGCAAGGTTTATGTGGTGGTTGCCCGTGAGCCTTACAAAGACATCGGAAGGAAGATATTTGACGCCGACCTTTTCCTCTGGCGCCCGTACTTTACCAGAACACAGGACTACAACTATATAGAGGGCTGCCGGTCCGTAGATGGCCTGATGTTGTTGATTGTTGTGGCACAGAAGGGGCGGCACAGCACAAGCGACACCATCCCCATACAGAGCCACTACCTTCGCCCCTCAGACACGGACTGGAGGGCGAGATACGAGGACTTTTGCGCAACACCCCGCCCCCTTTTAAAACCGGATTTTTACTACGGCAACGTGACACTGCCACTGCTCTCAGACCACTACCAATACCTGGGCAGCGGATTTTAGACTCATTAAAAAGACAAACGAGTTTGCTTGTTTGGTATTAGCCGGAGGTGTTGCTTTCTCCTTATGAAAGAGGTATTGAATGAATATCTGTGTTTTTTGTGGTAATGTACATCTCAGAGAGAAGAAGGTTCAGTACATTTACAAGCATAATGAACGTTTCCTTATTATAAACAATGTACCATGTGAGGAATGTCTATACTGTGGTGAACAGTATTTTAAAGCAGAAACATTAAGAAAGATAGAAAAGGATTTCGAGGACATTTATCTTTCAGGCAAAAAATGTCAACATGAAATCAGAGTACCGGTTGAGGAGTTTCGCTGAACCAATACAGGTTTGATACCAAGTTGCAGTCATTCGATTAACTTTGTTGGCATTGTCGAAAGCTCCTTGACGTCTCCCCTAAAGCAACCGTGATGTCAAGTAAAATTTTTAAAAAATTCGGATTTCGGGGTATCTACTCCCTTGGCTTATTAAACAATGTTCTGATTATAATATCCCGACGTGTTTAAGAGCCTCTTTGATGGCGGGGTTTGTAATAGATGCTTCTTTAAGGGCTTTTTCAAGCAATTCAGCCCGTTGTTCGACTTCTTTAGTTTTTTGTATGGCGGGGGCAAGTGCACTCCGCCTGTCCCATAATACAAATCCAATTAAAAATCCCATGCCGCTAAAAAATAGTCCAAACAGTATTCCAAAGCCCCAAAGCATGAAAGTTGTCATCTGGTCTAATCTTCTGTTTATATCGTCAATCCTTTGGTTTGTAGCCTTCAGCCCCTCTTCAATCCTTTGGCTTGTAGCCTTCAGCCCCTCCTCAATCCTTTGGTTTGTAGCCTTTAGCCCCTCCTCAATCCTTTGGTTTGTAGTCTTCAGCCCCTCTTCAATCCTTTGGTTTGTAGCCTTCAGCCCCTCTTCAATCCTAACCATGCGATCCCTGTCCGCTTGCGTGAAGGATGACTCTGCTATGGCAACGGTTGACAGACAAAACAACATAAATATGGTTATCGCTATGCGCTTCATAGTTAATTTTAGCATATTGAGCGTATTGCCTGCAACAAAGCCTTGTTTTTTAACTCATTTGCCGTCATTTATAGAGGCCGAAATAAGGACATTACAATCTAAAACGATTTTCATAAGAGAGTTGGTAGAATTACTGGCTTTGTTCCAGCCGTTTAAAGGTAAAATTTTCTCGAAATTCTTTTACATCGGCTAATATTTGTGTTCCAAGACCGGTAAAAGTATCGTCTTGTTGGACTTCTTGAGACAGAAGCGCCCATTTTGACGATTGATTATCTTGTAAAGTTTTAGTTTCAATTTCAATATCTTTGTCTGTATCCGGCATAATTACAAAACCGTACTTAGCCATATTCTCTTCAAATTCTCTTTGGGTCAAACCGGTTATTTCTCTGGCTTCTTTACCTGAAATAATCCCTTTCATGTAAAGGATACCAGCTGTAATATAACGAAAAAATTCTTGGTCTATTAAAGACAATCTTTCTGGTTGTACGGAGTCTGGAAGTTCAAGGGTAAAAGTTTTTTTAATCATTAGTTCCTCAAAATAAAAAATAAATAAATTTACGAACCTATTTTATTATACCCTAAAAAAACACAAAATAATTCTCTTTTTCAATCGGCTAGACCAAACAAACCTGCTTGTTTTTTGATATGGCTAAAACCCGCTGGGAAAAATGTCAGAGCGCCTTTTGCTCCGGCCCCGCTTTTCTGTGGCTTACAAATCTTACGCGGATAAAATCATTATTCTTTAAAGATTAATCACACACTATCTTTTTCAAACAACTCCAGAAAGGCCGGAGAGAGGCGGGCATTTACGTGTTTCAGAAATACATAATCGGGCAGGGTGTTTTCTATCGGCCTGTCTTTAATATTCAGCGCCGGAGTGTTTTTAATGTCCTCCACAAAATATCTGACGGCTTTTAGTATGTCATCGCCGCCTATGGTGTGCAGAGTGTAGTTTCTCTGAATATGATAGTCATAAAGATAAGGGCTGTCTTTAAATATGTCCTTGTAGTGTATGAGATCCCCTGATGTATCCCGCAGGGTTTTATAATAAATCCATAAAAAGGTTGATGCAGTGGTAAAAGCGTAGGGGTAGGCGTTTAAACATAGTATAGGAGTCTTATTAACCGCAGGGAGCGTTATTGCCCCTCCGTTTTCACCTATAAACATATCAACCTCCGTGCATACAAATAAATTAAAGTATTTTTCATTGCATTTCAGTTTCTTATAATCCGCCAGCATTCCCTTAAATCTTCTGTATATCGGCTCAGGGCAGAGAACATCCCCGGTTAACAGCACCTGGTATCCGTTTTTAATTAAAAACTCCACAGCCGGTAAGTACTCCTCAAGTGCAGAGCCGTCACGGGCGGTGTTTGTCACATTGTCCATCATACTCCTGCCCTTTTGCCTTAGGTACAATCCACAGAGTTTTTTGCCCTTCAACCGGCACACGCAATCAAGCCTTTGCGCTATCTGTTCCCTGATATGGTGTGGCAGAGAGGCCTTAGGCACATCCGTGCCCTGGACTATCTTATAATATGCGACAATCCACTGATGTTGGGCTGCATTGCTAACTTCTGAGGAGGACTTTCTAAAGCCCTCCGGCACAAGAGGCATAAGATAAGAAGCCAGAAACTTCTCGTAAAGCATTATTTGCGCATTGTGATTATTGACAATATGTGCAAACTTAAACACCGTCAATATTAGCGTATTGCGGTAAAAAGGGCTTTTGGTGGAAATAAACTTATGCCCAAATAAAGAAACACCGGCCTGCAGTGGTAAGAACAGCTGCACAATATCTTTCCATATCAGCGGCAGCTTCCAGTTGTGGCGGTTATAGTATGACAGACATATGCATAACAATTTCTTTCCTTTAAATAACCGTCTCATCGCATCGGGCAATATACACGTATGGCCGAAACCGCCCTCGGGCATAACAACAATAAGCTCAGCGTTGTGGATAGATTTAATGTTACAGAGCAGACGAAGGAGAGAAAAAATAAACATTGCAGTTATTGCAATAACATCAAGCAGGTGCCGTGCTGTAAGTTTAATTTTTGTAAACAATAAAGTCCATGACCTGTTGCCGGCCTGCAATCAACTTTCAGGGGGTACAATAAACTTGACCGGCGGATAAGAGATTACCAGTCTTTTGTGAATCTCTCCGGCTGTCTTTGCAGGAAACGCCAGATAGACTAAGGCATCTTTCCATGGTATAGAGTCAGGATGAAATACGGGCAGCCCCATATGTTCTTTACCTTGCTTCAGAGGGTCCTCCTCGGCAAAGAAACGCACTTGTGCCCGTATCGTATTTGCCAGCCATGTGCCGGCTATGGCTGTACCAAATATACCCAATGTGCCGTTGCGGGAGACTTCCCTTGCATGTTGCACAACTCTGTGAAGCCAGGAGAAAGACTCCACAGCGGAAGCACTGTCATTTATATGCTTAAGGGCGGTGGCGGCACTGTTATTGTGGGCTTTTACAGCCACCATCGACAGTTCCTTTGCAATCCAATCCCTCTGGAGCAGTATTTTAAAACCGGCGGCATTGAGGGCATAGGCAAGAGTGTCAGGGCTAAAGTGAGAACAATGGTCAACAACTGTCAGATCAAATGGATTTCTTTTAAAGAAAGGACACTGGATAAACAAAATACCTTCAGGGTTCATGACGGCATGAAGTTTTCTCAGGAAACTCACAGGGTCAAAAATATGTTCTAAAACGTGTATCATTGTAACAATATCATAAGTGCCCTCTATTGTATCTATGGAGCCGGAGTAAACCTCTTTAACATCCGGAATCTCTTTTGCCTGTAAATTACTCTGTTCAAATCCAAATAAACTCCACCCCGGATACATAGTGCCGAATGTCTTCAGCAGTGCGCCGTTTCCGCAACCGACATCAAGCACTCTGCCCTCTTGCGGTATCTCAATGTCTGCCTTTAATTGTGTTAAAAGTTCATGTGAACGTGTTTTGTTTGTAGTTTGATGAAAAATCAACTGTTCATTGCCATTACTGAGAGAGTATATTTCATAATTGGAATAAATGGCTTCAATATCATCCAGCAGTCCTCCGGTAAGTAGTTTTTGGACATGTCCGCACGCCTCACACCATACGTAGTGGCCAAAATAGGGCCACGGTTTGCAATCAGAGGTAACGCCGGTAAGCTCACCGGAAAACGGAATATCCGTTAAACTCTTGCAACCACACAGAATACACTTATTGGTGTTCATCTTAATAAAAAGCCTCTCCCCGGCCGGACACAAGGTTTTGCCGGTGTTGTGTTGGTTTTTTAATTTAACAAACGTCTTTCCAGTTACCGGCAACTCTCTTTACAGAGTCCTGCAGAGGTGTTAATTTGCCCTCAAAGATGCCCCTGAGTCTGTCTGTCAGCAAGGAGGTGTTCAGGGGGCGGATGAAACTTTCATTAAGTTGTGCAAGGGTTATTTTTTCAACCTTATCGGAGCTTATTCCCATCTCTTTAGCCAGGGTCAATGCCAGCTCATATCTTGAGCACGGTTTAAAGGAACATACATTTATGGTTCCGGCAACATTTTTTATTTGTAAAGATATAACCACCTCAATAAGGTCAGTAACCGGCAAGGGACAAAAAACCTGGTCTGAGGCCGCCCTGACTGTCCCACCTTTAGAGAAAACAGAGGCCATCTCATCCAGAAGCGTTCCGTCCCCTTTTTCATGTGAAAACACCTTGCCCAGGCGCACTATTAAATAGTTGTCAAAGGTGTTTTTCATATATGATTCTACAAAGGCTTTCTGTCTGCCGTATTCATTAAGCGGATTAAACGCGGATGTTTCGGTATATGAGCCTGTGGTACCGTCAAAGACATAATCAGTTGTAAAAAAGATAGGTTTAATTTGCCTTTTGACAAGCTCCCGCATAAGGGTAAGCACCCCTGTAACGTTAACCTTTCCGGTCATTTCCATGTTGTCTTCACAGGTTTTTATCCTGGATATACCTGCAAGAACAAGCGCATCGGTGTAAGTGCCGGTGGTAATTTCAGATGGTAAAGCGCCGGGCTCCAGAAGGTTGTAGTGTATGAGCCCTCCGGTGTTTGCATTTTTTGCTAAAGCGAGGGTATCAGGTAAAATCCCGCGGTATCGTGAAAGAAATGCCTTTCCCAAAAAACCGCCGGCTCCTATTATGATAGTTTTTGGAGGCGTCTTCAACATTTGAGATTAGGAGGTTGTTACCATCGAGGCGGTTGCAGCTTTCAGAGTATCCCTGCGTATTTTAAGTAGTTCTTCCTCCGTTATTCGCATCATCTCGGCAACACGCTTTCTCTTGGCGGGAGTTGAAAAGTTAATCCTGTCCCATTCGTATGCCCTGAGAATGGTAAGATCGTTGGCGGTAAAGTCATCAGTTTCAAGCTGGCCGTTGCTCCAACGGACTCCGCTATGGCTGAAGTCTTTTTTCAGAGCTCCGGTCTCAACGCTTAAATCCCAAAGCCTTGTATTACGAAGGGGGATTGCGGCAAATATCTTTACATAATCCACCCCCAACTCCTCGGCAAACTTTATGGTTTCCCTTATCTCATCCCATGTTTCTGTGGGAAAGCCTACTACGAAGTTTGCCGCTATGTATATCCCGTACTCTTTTACCTTCTTTACCATTGCCTTTGCCTGGTCATAGTCAACCGGTTTATTGATTATCTCCTTAAGTACTCTCTGAGTACCGGACTCAATAGCAATGTTTAAGTACTTGCATCCGCTTCTGTACATCAGGTCAATCATTTCCTCATCCAACCTGAACACGGCAACGGCTATTGACAACCAGGGCATCGAGAGCCCCTCTTCTATCATACCCCGAAAGAGCTCTTTTGCACGCTTTTTATCCGTATAGAGGTTATCGTCATCAAAGATAAAAGATTTAACGTTAAAAGACTCCCTGAGCCACTTGATCTCGTTTAAAACACTCCGGGCCGACCTGGGTCTGAACTTCTTCCCGGAAATAGACTCTACCTGACAGAAGCAGCATCCGTAAGGACACCCCCTTGAGGTAAGCACCCTGGCAAAGGGAAAGTCCCGCGGAGAGTCGATGCTGTCTCTGGTTACAAAGTCCTTATTTGAGTACTTTGTATAATCTATCAGGTGATACGCCGGTAAAGGCAAAGCATCCAGGTTCTGAATAAAGTCCGAGTGCCCTCCGTTTATAACGGCTCCGTTTAACTTATATGCAATCCCTCTTTCAGGAATATTGTTTTTACCCATAAAATACCCCAATAAATCCCTGAAAACGTACTCACCCTCACCCATCACTACATAGTCAATGTTTTCGTCCTCAATAATAGTCTGTGAATTCATAGTGGCATAGACGCCCCCTATAACAGTCTTAATATTCTTATTAAGGGATTTAACAACACGGGCGGCTGCATGTCCTGAGGGCCCGTACTGGTCCATCAACACTGTTATGCCCACTACATCAGGGTTTTGCTCCAGCAAAACAGAGTGCAAATCGCTCTCCGGCATATTTTCCACATTAGCATCCACCACTTTTACATCACAAATGTCTTGTACCATAGAGGCAATCAGGCACAGGTTATATGGAACAAAGTGCCAAAGCGTGTTTTTATCCCACTGAGCCCAACGAAAATTCGGTACCACCAATGTAACTCTCATGTATTCACCCCTGTTTTTCTTTCAGAACAGTAGGTATTCTAATTATTAACTGCGGGTAAAGTCAAGGGAACGATTGCGCCCGAAATCCGATATAGAAAAACCTGTATCTCGTTAAAAGTGGTTTTAGAGCAGAAATTCCAGATTACAGCAGACAAGGAATGCTTTTATTCTTATGATTTGCCCCCTTGGCAGCCTACACCCCAAACATATTTCTTAACTCATCAACAGAAGCCGCTTTTTTAATATAGTCTTTAGTTTGTTCCAGCTTCTTTAAGTTGTCAATGTGGTCTATCATGTTAATCAGAGACATTCCGTCTATGCCGAATTTGAGTTCAATGGCTAACTGGATTCCTTCCTGAAGGCCCTTGATCAGCCCCTTTTCCATTCCTCTTTCTATCCCCTCTTCACGTCCTCTCTCTATACCCCTCTCTATGCCCTTCTCTATGCCCCTCTCTATCCCCTTTTCTATCCCCTTTTCTATGCCTTTTTCCATTCCTTGCCTGTACCTGACATCACGTTCTATATCATATACCAATGCCATTTCGTTTACCTCCTTACATACTTTTTCCTGTAAATCCCTCAGTTGGGACAATACCTCCAACTGCCGTATGTATTTTGAGCGGCTTAAATTACCTTTTACGCTCTCCTTTATCCTGCTTAACAGGTTCTTGATTACTATTGTATCATCTTTTTCTTTAAAATTACATAAGATTGCAATTATCATCTCTTGCGGCGAATCGGAATTCATAAATTTTTTGCAGTCTATGTTTCTGAAATCTATAATGTCATATTCGTAGGATACTTTCTCGTTTTTAATATAATTTGGCATTCTCAGCGGCTCTTTACCAACATAGAATAAAACCTGTCTTACCGGCTTTTTGTATTTTTGAGTAATGAAAAGCCAGTACCTCAGCATTCGGTAGGGCATATCGCTGTCGTTGGCAGCTTGAAACTCAATATGAAGAATAAAAGAGCTGCCGTCGTGTAGTGTAATGTCAAGTATAAAGTCGGCATCCCTTTCCTCTGTGATTTGAAGCTTAGTATTTAATGCTGCTACTTTTAAGGCTTTTATTTCTAAAACTTCGCCAATCAATACAAACAGCACCGCTCCAAAGCATTCTTTAAATATCTTATCGTATGGTCCAGACATTGATTATATTATAATATATTTTGCTCCTCTAATACCAAGTTGCATTCATTCGATTAACTTTGTTGGCATCGTCGAAAACTCCTTGATGTCTCCCCTAAAGCAACCGTGATGTCAAGTAAAATTTTTAAAAAATGGTTCTTTCACGTTTTGAGCGGGTAAAAGAAAGAATAAGCCCCTGTCGCCTCAAAAGTGGTAGCCTTCAGGTAGCTAAAAATGTCAAGGTTTCTTTCAGAAAATTGCTCCACGTTGTAAAATGTATGGATAATAAACTATATATTACATAAGTATTCTTTTGTAATATAATATATGACTAAAAATGACCGGTTTTTGACAGGATAAAAGGAGGATAAAATGAATGATTTAATCACTATCCAAAAGCAAAAATTTGATTACGAAATTGATTTTAAAAACAGACGCCTTGCAGAAAATTCTAAGCTGACCTATAAACAAGCCGTAAAGAGTTTTCTGCAGCATGTTGAAGGGAAAGGCACTATTACTCCGGAGCTTGTTATGAGCTGGATACAGGGTCTTACAGAGCGCCTTAAAGAGGGGACTATCAAACCCGCAACTTATAACTTACGTCTGCAGGGCGTTAAAGGCTGGCTCATCAAAGAGCACGAAAATAATCTTCCCATAAGGTTTGGCATAGAGCAATTGTTTAAGAGTTTTAAAAAACCTGTAATAGAAACTGCCGTCCATAATAACGAATATCTTACCTATGCGCAGATTAAGGATTTAACCGGCAAAACCACACAGAGAATAAAACTTATTCTATGGGCACTGTTTTGGACAGGCTGCAGAGTAAGCGAACTTATCAATATTAAATTTACCGATGTTAAGACTAACGGCAAAGTGACAATTAAAATATTAGGCAAAGGCGGTAAAGAGCGGACTGTTTATATGTCCTCACAACTGTATGATAATTGCAGAGAGATATTTGCCGGAAAAACTTATCTGTTTGAGACTAAAAACGGTACTCCATACAACAGGATATCTCTGCATAAAGAGATAAAAAGACAATCGGAGAGACATGGTTACTTCATACATCCGCATTCTTTACGACATAGTATGGCGATGTATCTTAAAGACGAAAGAAGTCTTACACCGGATCAGACAAGTAAGTACCTAGGACACGCTGATGTCGCAACTACGTTACGTTTTTATTATCACGGCATACCGGCTAGTGAAGACATAGGGATATTTGATTAATTGCAGGCTGCAGTCAAAAGAGTAGGTTCTTTACCAAATCGAGTTGTTAAACCGTAAAACCGTAAATATGGAAAGCCGTATTTACGGAGTATTTACCCATGTTAAAAACTCTCGTGGGCTTAAAATCTTCACTCCCTTGTACTCATCAAAAGGAAAATGTTTTCTATTTCCAGTGATGATCACATCGACTTTAGCCGCTAAAGCCGTGGCAAGATAAATTTCGTCATCACGGTCAATCAAATTAAAAGAACTTTCCAATGGTTCGATGGTTTTAGCTACTTCTAAAATTATCGGAATGGTTTCACTAAATATCTTAGTAGCCGCTAAATTTAGCTCAAATCGTTTAATAACTCTGTCGTATTCCGCAATAATTTTTTGTGAAAGAAAAATTTGATGTTTCAAAAGAACTTCGTCAATTAAATCACGACAAATACCGGCATTAAGTCCGGCGGAAATAATAATATTACAATCAAGAATAACCCTCATTAAGAAAATTAAGAGATAGATTGAACTTGCGCTTGTGCTTCTCTTTCTTTTCTCTTCTCTTCCCTGACTTCTCTAATTTTTTCATTGACGATTTCCATTACTTCCTCTTCCGGCAAGTTAGCATAAGGGTTATCGGCCAGTTTCTCATAAATTTCGTGCAAGTTTTTAATTACTTGTTTTTTCCTAAATTCTATCTCTACGGGGTCTGCGGGTCGAACGATAACCCCGTCCTCGTTTTCGACTACTTCCAACAAATCTCCCTCGTGTATGTTAAACCTCTTCCTAAACTCTATCGGTAGAGTTATTTGGAAGTTGCTGTTTACTTGCCAAAGCATAGTGGCCTCCAGTTCCATAGTAAAATAGTAAGTTACGATTTTAGTATAGCAAATGGTTTTTTAAAACAACAAGAGTATACCCGAAAAACGACATAGAGGTAAGAAAAACGAGTAAAGGAGTTGAAATAAAAGGAGATAATAATAGCCGGAGTAGGTACACCGGTTGCACGGCTTGTGCCTATAGCCGGCCGACACACAAACAGAATCCCTGATACAGCTAAAGGTAAAATTGTTTTTCATGAAGATTTAACCGCTCCATTGCCGGACAATATAGTTGATTCCTTCTATAAATGAGAGCTTTGCTGGATACTCACACTTTTCTGTGGTGGATAACTGATAGTTCTTTGCTATCGAACAGGGCGGTGCATATTATGAGTGATGCGAGGACGGAGTTGCGAAATCTTGAGAGTATTTTTCTTTGATAAAAGGGTCTGTTAACTGAACTGTGTCAGACCCGGTACCTCGCCTTTCTGTAAAGATTATTGATACGGACCCGATTTCGCAGTCTTCCCAGCTCTGTAATTGAACCGCCGAATTGTTTTATATACCCGTCTATTTCCTCACGCTGCTCTGTGCTGTGATAAATTTCAATATCTATTCCATTGGGCAGATAGTAATCAATAAAATTACCGCTGAAATGACTCTCCTCCATGCGCACAAAATCAAACAAAAAACGCTCAACCGCAGGTGGTTTAGCTATGCGAAAATCCGACTTCACAAGCATGTTGAACCGGTATAACTCATCCAGATAGAGGAAACAATTTTCGTCGGCGCCGCTTTTTTGTAATAACAACTTTGCCATTGCAAAGGCATGACGGCTGATGGCCTCAAGGTAATCAACAAAACAAGTAGTCCGGTACTTATAGATTTCGTTGTTTCCAAGCTCCCCGGCAATATAACGCTCAACAACGCCGTCTCCACAAACAAAGGACTCAGCCTCTGAGAGCCGGCTCCAGAGGTTTCCCTCCTCCTCGGCGCTGAACTGATTATATAAGTCCGGCAGAAGAGGGTTATTATGAAGATTGTCGTATATAAGTTTGAAAAATTCCGCACGTGAGAGCCCCAAAGAGGCAATAAATTGAATAAGCTCAGAAAACACACCGCCGTTGTTAAAGATATCAATGGTTAAATTCAGCCGCCGGCATTCCTTGTAATCCTCATAAGGCATGGTTTTATTTGCAACGCAGATTTCCTCGATTTCGGCAATAGAGAAACTCTCACCATAGAGCTTATATATTCCGAAACACCTTGGTACGATACGAAATTTTGACTCAATAGCGTAATGGTGCCTGCTTTCTTTAGAAGCGCTCTCTGTACCTAAAAGCATCATATACTGATGGCTGGTAATCAACTTTATCCCTGTGCTGCAGATATCAAAGACTGACTTAAAGTGGGCCTCTTTGCTGTCTCCGGGCAGACATAAAATCAGCTCCGAGAAGCTGTCCGCTCCGTGGAGTTCGGAGGTTTCAGCAATTTTGATAATATCCTCAAAAGACATGTTTTTACGCTTAATACTCCGCAGCACGTCATCATTAGTGCTCTGCACGGGGGCTCCCGGGTTAATGGAATCACCAAAGAGATTGGCTATCTCTATTATGCGTTCTTTCTGGTTTTTAGCCGATTGTATGCTGACACTGCGCGGCCAATTATATTGGCTCTTAATAAGTGCAAGTTCCTTTGCAGTATCCAGATCGCCTTTAAATATTCCGAAGTTCAGATCAACAATGCAAAGATCGGGCACCTTTGCCCGCATGGCAATGTACCTTAAATCGCTGTTGATTCTTTCCCTGGAAAAACTGCGCAGCTTATTGTAATAAGGGGCCGAGGCGGTGCAAAAACCGCAGCTATAGGGGCATCCGCGCACTGTTTGAATTACAGGGGTAAGAAACTCATCGAAAAACTTATCAAGTAACCCTTCCGTAAAAGGGGAGGGAATAATGTTAAGGTCATTAATTCTCTCTAAAAGCTCCCCCGCCACCAGATGATTATCTGTGTTTAGATATACGGTGTTTGGGACAGACTCTCCGGTACGTTTGACCTGCTCAGCCTTAAAGCCGTTTTCCTTTAGCACCTTGTAAACTTCCACAAAGGCCAGCTCTCCCTCACCCTGAACATAGAAATCAATGTAAGGGTATTTCAACAGAAACTCCCTTTGTTCATCCTCTTGCCGTGGAAAGTTCGGCCCCCCAAACACTGTTATAGTGTCCGGACGGTGTGCTTTAATTCTCCGCGCAAAAGCATTTGCCAAAGAGACATTCCAGTAGAAGGTGGAAAAACATGCTATGTCCGGGGGGCTGTCTTGCAGGTATGAGCTGAAATCATCAGGGTACTTAAACAGTTCAATCTCTATCTCATCTCCAAGTACTTTCTTAGCATAAGAAGCCACCATTGCCACACCCAGAGGGATGGCGTTTGTTGCCACTACGTTGTTGGTATGTGTCAGGTCTGCAAAAGAAATCTTTATTGCCACACGGTATTTTCCATCATGCCTGCGGGTAAAGTCAAGGGGATTCCCCTTCAGAGCATGACAGTCTCTGCTTTAAACTATACTGATAATACGCAATCCTGAATGAGCCGCTTTATAGGGGAAATTGACTTCCAGCCCCTGAAAATGCTATAAACCCCCTATGCTTTTTAACTCTTTTGCGTACATATTTATATTTTTGCCTGTTGTGTTTTTATCCTATTTTTATCTGAATAAGAGGGGACTTACGGAGACGGCAAAGGTCATGTTGGTTATAGCCTCTTTAGTGTTCTACAGCATGTGGAAAGTCCAATATATATGGGTAATTGTGTGTTCCATTGTTGTTAATTACGCCATCGGGTTTTTGCTGAAACGGGATACACACAGACGTCTTCTCTTAGCCACAGGGATAGTGATAAATGTAGCGGCACTGTGTGTGTTTAAATATACATACTTTGCGGTTACAAATTTAAACACTTTATTCAACACCAACATAATGGTAACCAATATAGCACTGCCGCTTGCAATCAGTTTTTTCACCTTTGAGCAGATATCATATCTTGCGTACTGCTATTATAATAAGCACACGGAGAGTTTTTTAAATTATTCCCTTTTTATATCATTTTTCCCAAAACTGATAGCAGGCCCGATAGTGTATCCGCAGGAGATGCTTCCGCAGTTTGCCTCAAAAGAGAACAAAACGATCAATTACGAAAACATTGTAAAAGGACTGGTACTGTTTTTTTGTGGTTTGTTTAAAAAAACTGTAGTTGCGGATACTTTAGCGATAGTGGCAGCCAATGGTTTTGACAAGCCGGATGTACTGAGTCTTGTAACGGCGTGGGCAACAGCGCTGGCATACACGTTGCAGTTATATTATGATTTTTCGGGTTACACCGATATGGCATGTGGTGTGGCTTTGATGTTTAACATACATTTACCCATAAACTTTGAATCTCCGTATAAGGCATCCAATATTCAGCAATTTTGGAAAACATGGCATATGACGTTAACCAGGTTTCTAAGGGATTATATTTACATTCCAATGGGTGGAAACAGGGCAAGCCGTCTTACAACGTATGTTAATATATTTGTGGTGTTTTTAATCGGCGGCATATGGCACGGAGCCGGTTGGACTTTTATCATATGGGGACTGCTCCACGGCGCCGCCATGGTGCTTCACCGGGCATGGCAGTTATCAGGGCTTAGGATGAATGGCTACATCGGGTGGTTTTTAACGTTTAACTTTGTCAACATAGCGTGGGTGTTTTTCAGGGCTAAGAGTGTGGATAGCGCATTTAATGTGTTAAGGGGTATGTCGGGGGTTCATGAGTTGAAAAAACTCCTTGCCTGCGGCCCCACGGCAGGTATTGCCACTGTGGCGGCCATGGTTATAAATTCCGTCAAAGAGTTTGCCGTAGCACTGAACGGTTTGTTTTTGGAGCATTATTTATACTATTTCTTCTTCATATTTATCTCATTAACAATGGTTCTAACCATAAACAACACCAATCATATTGTCAGATACTTTAAACCCTCCGTGGTTAGTTCACTGTTGTTTTCATTAGTGATGCTGGTCTCTCTCTTATATCTCTATAGTGATATAAGTGTCATAAAACCGTTTTTGTACTTTAACTTCTAAAGTATGGAAACATCCAAATATAAAAAATGGCTTTTGAGGTCGTGTTTGTTTCTGCTGATGTTTTTCTCACTGACCGTGCTGCTGACATATCTTACAGATCCTTTGAGAATATTTCACGCGGAGGGGAATTTTAAAATGGTTCATGAATATACCCCGTTATTTGCTTACGGTAAGCTGCGAAATTATCACTACGACAGCATACTGATAGGCTCATCCGTAAGTGACTTATACAGCACAAAGGGGCTTAACCGGGTTTTTAACGACAACTTTGTACATCTTAATAATCCAGGCGGCACAGCCCATTCCTATAAACTGGTCTTAGGCCACGCATTTAAAGTCAGGGGCGATATCAAACGAATTGTATATGTATTAGATCATTTTTTCTTTTCCGGCACGGTTGACAGACTGCGTGTAACCAGGTCTAATCTGTTCTTTTATTATGACCCTTTTTATCTTTCGGCCATAAAGTACTTGACGGACTCAAACATGTTATTTTTGAGTTTAGACGTTATTATTTCCCAAATCATTAAAAAAGACTACAAGAGGATCCTTTACGGTGACGGTGACGGCATGGAAACCTTTACCCCGGCTCTGTTTAATGCAGAGGCTGCTATTGACAGTTTTAACAAAAAACTATACACATCAAGGGGTGATGAACTGGATAAATTCTACAATGACAACGCATACAATATGGATGTGCTGAGACAAAGTTTTGAGTTTAATCTGCTTCAGATGATAAAGACTCACGGTAACACCAAATTCATCATCATATATCCGCCGTACTCGATATTGGAATTTGTGCTGCTGGAGAGAAAATACAACAAAAGCTATCACACATTTCTTGACTTTAAATGTTATATAAACACAACATTATCCTCATATGACAATGTGGAGATATATGATTTCCAAAACGAACGTAACATTACAGAGCAGCTGAACCGTTACCAGGACGTTATTCACCATGACAGGGCTACCGCCTTGTATATAATCAATAACCTGACAAATGATAAGTACCGTGTTAAAAAAACCGGTGCATGTGTAAGGGATAATTTAACGGCCGGTTTTTCACTTCCTCAGTAGTTTGTATTACCCCTATCGTTGTCTTATAAAGCATGTTCGTTACGTCTTTCCTCGTTAATATACTGGAGAAAATGATGAAGGCCACTGCTTTCACCCCATGCCGGCCTGACATGTATAGACAAATTGTTTATAATATGCTATGTTTGAGTGGGATGAAGCAAAACGGCAAAAGAACCTTGATAAACATCGCCTCGACTTTCGGGATGCGCGGCTGATGTTTGACGGTCGAAAAGCGGTTCATGTGCCAGCCTTCAAAAATGCTGAGTCCCGTTTTGCTTCTATCGCCATTGTTGGCGAGAAGTTTTACACGGTTGTGTGGATGTGGCGGGAAGATCGCCGCCGTATAATATCTTTCAGGAGAGCGCGCGATGGTGAGGAAAGAGCATATCGTCAAATACACGGATAAGGAATTAAGCAAGCTGGTCGAGCGTGAGGGGACGCTTTCCGATTGGTATAAGGCCGCCGGCATGACACAGGCGGAGATCGAAGCCTGTGTTGCCTCTGATTCTGATGAGGCTGAAATGGTCATGGATTGGGATAACGTCACAGTAGAGTTGCCGCACCCTAAGGCCATTCTGAACATGCGAATTGACAAGGACATACTTGACTACTTCCGTAAGACCGGCAGAGACTACCAATCCCTCATCAATGCCGTTTTGCGGTCTTATGTTCAATGGCGAGAGCAGCATCACCACAAGGGATAACAGGTGGTGTCACTTTCTCCCAGCCGCCTGTGTTTACTTCCGATTGCAATTGGAGCCGCTCAAAAATAGATAAACTCGTAATCGCCCCTGTAGCCGAATTCATTAAACAGCCATATCCACTCGGAGACCTCAAAAAAGGACTCACACGTGAGGGCCCAGCACTGAAGGTTAAACAGCTCCTGCTCGCTGCGGTAACTCTCCACCACTACATACTTCTCTTTCCCAACGCGTTGTATCTCACCAAGTGCCGTCTTTAACTCAAACACTTTAAGATTGTGAAGGGTTGTCAGCGATATTACAAGGTCAAACTCGTTATTACCAAAGGGGTATGGGTCCTGTGCTTTGTAGATAAAAAGATTTTCCCTGATTTCCTCTTTAGCGTCACCCAGTGCATAAGCTGACACATCAAACCCGGTAACCACAGCCCCCGGCAGCAGCTTTTTTAATTCATATAATAAATATGCCTTTCCGCATCCAACATCCAAAATCCGTGCACCCTCTTTTAACCCATATATCTCAATCAGCTTTCTTGCCACGACCTCCCACCGCCCGTCATAGCGGTAGCCGCCATAGCCGTACTTCCTGTGCCCGTCCCAGTAGCCGGCGCCGTAGCGCTTTGCCACCTCCATACAGTGAACCTTCTCGTTACACATCCGCCCAATGTAATCACGCACCACAGCCCTGTGAAGCGGCGTTACTATTTCCAACAGTCTTCCCATACCGCCGCTATTATAAAGTAAGAAAGAGAGAAAAAGGAAGAAACAGAAGAAACGCTAAATACATGAGAAATATTATTTTCTGCTCAAATGCTATTGCCCTGGTTCATTGATAGAACTACTCAAAAATATCTTTAATATTTACTTGCAGTCCTTCGATGACTTTAGAAGTAACTGTGCCTTCAATTTCTGCAATGGAGTGTAATTTGTATTTATTGTTTTCTATGGTAAAAACCTCGACAGTTTGTAGTTCGGGTATAACAATCCAATTTTCAGGCACCCTGTATTTTTCATAAATTGCCTTCTTGACTTCTGTATCCTTCCTGAATGTGCCTGGTGATACTATCTCACAAACCATATCAGGTACGCCTCTAATCCAGTCCTGTCCAATATTCATATTTTCTTTTTTAATAAATAATATGTCAGGTTGTAGCCGATTGAACCCTTCCTCGAAAATTACATCAAGCGGTGAAAAATATACCTTTCCTAGTCTATTTGTTTTTACGTGATGTCTAATAATCTCGTTTAAGTTACCGATAACATCCTGGTGTTTTCTGAACGGACTTGAACCCATAACTTCCACTCCATTGATTATTTCTGTTAAGTCTAAATCTCTTTCGATGGTTTGCATAAAAATATTATATCATTTGAGAGGAGGGCTTGTCGATGGTATGACCCGAAATCCGGCATAGAGGAGACAAGATATTCTAACATATTTCCGGTAACGATTGCTTGGACTCCTCCGGCCACGGCACATTCTAATATCCTATTATCTGGTAAATACTCAAGAGCTTTAATTTGTTTGCCGGGTGTAATTAACTCGGAAAAAGATAACAACCACCTTTGCGCTCTATATGCGTCTTGCTCTTGCCAAGCGAATTTCTTTACTAAATTCCTTTGGATTTCAGCTAAAATATCATCTGAAATACAATTAAGCACTTGCCGTTTTCTGGCCAACTTAAAAACCTTCGCCGGTAAACTTTCGGGATAGCAAAGAGCGGAAATGATGATGTTGGCATCAAAAACGACTTTAAGCATTTATCTGTTCGTTATTATATTCCTCGATTAAGCGTGCTACATCATCCTCGTTTTTTAAGCCCAATTCTTGAGCTTTTTTATAGCCGTAACGACTCAAGTATTGCCATTCTCTTTCTTCAAGATAATTTCTTAAGGCTTCCCTAAACAGTTCGCTTTTGGTTCTGTGCTCCTCTTTAGCCATAGCTTCCGCCTGCTCTAAGAGTTCGGGCATAATGGAAATGGTGACAAGTTTGGTTGTTCTCAACATACACCTCAATTAGTAAAGTAATACTTAGCTATACTATAGCAGGTTGGATTTATTAACTCAAGGGGTGCGCTCGTACTGTGGGGCTTCCCGATGGGGTTAGTCCGCATAGTGCACGGGCTACATTCATTACAAAGAACAGGTCATAAAGCGGAGTACCGCCAAAGTAAGCCTTGATTAGTTCTAAATCACTCATCCTGTCCAATTCAGCGGGCTTTAACTCTTCCATCCTCCACAAATTACTGCGGGTTAAGTCTTTGATTAATCCTTCGGTATTGTGCAGGTTCTTTGTAAGTGCTCGGATGTTTAAATGTTCGTAAAGTTGGGCGGTGATTTCCTTTTGGTGCTGATTTTTGTAAGTTGTTACAGATAAAGGGGCATGGATGTATTTAAATATCGGGTCGAAAATTTGTTTAGCTTCATCGGTGATTTTTGGGGGTTCGGTCTGAAAGGTGGTAATGATTAAATTTACATCTCCAATTCTTTTTTCAATCAATGCAGAGTAAGTGTTTTCTTTCAGTGGGGAAAGAGTTAAACGCTCGATGGCATAACGGCAAATTAGCATTGACTTACTGGTTTTGATTTTCTCTTTTATAAAATCCTGTAGGGTCTTTTGTAAAAATTCCGGCAAGTCGCCTTTGTTGCTTTGGAAATATTTTTTCTTGATGTGGCTGGCCGCTTCCTCATAAATTCTCTGCGGGACTTTGTTGGCTTTGGTAAGGTAGGCTTCTTTTATTGGTCACGATAAGCGGCCTTAGGGCGCTCCAGTCATTATTTAAAAAAATAGCAGGAATTTCGTCCACATTGTAGCAGGGAAAAGCTTCAATTGATTTTCGGCTTTCTGGATTATTCAGAATACCATTTATCATTAAATGTGTAATTTCTATTTGTGCCGGAATAAGATGGTCCATTTGTCCTGCTGTCGCTGATCCCGGTGTCCCCAATAGGTTATCACCGACCAGCCGAACAAACGTTCCATAGTCTCCAGAATCTTTTCCTTCCTGATAAGCCGACAAAAGTTCATGCAAGGAAGCTCCCTTGGAAAGCAAAAAATACATGGTGCCATAAAAGTCTTCTTCGCTCCCCTCGGGCATAGGCTGAATAGCATGGAATCGCGCCAGCTGCCCTAAAAGCGCTTTCTCGTTTTCCGATAATTTTAAAGTTGACATAGTTTCTATCATGTTTAAAAAGTTAATTTTATTGTGCCGTCTTCATTGAAGAAGACTAAAAGCCTTTGCTTTTCCTGCTGTAATCTCGGCCAACGAGCTTTGCTTCTTTCTAAATCTTCCCGCTCCTCTTGCTTTTGCCTTTGTTTATCTTTGTACCTTTCCAAAAGCCCAAACACTTTGCCTGCTCCTCTCTATGGAAGTTCTTCCAGTGGACGTTCCAGTATTATAAAAACCTTTAACTGTACTTGTCAATCCCAAAGGATATCCCGAAATCCGATATAGAAAATTGAGTTCCCCCCCAAAATGGATTTTTGAGGAGAAATTTCAGATTACAGCAGAGCTATCCATTTTTTTCCACTATAAAAAGTTTATTTTTTCATCAACAATACTAAAATCAATATGGATTTTCATCGTTTTATATATTTTTGAACATAATTCTCCCTGTATTTTCTTTTTTCCATCTTTCCTCCAACTTTTTTTAGCCACTACATAACAGGCTATATTCAAAAGTTTTCCTCCGTATCTCTTCAAATATACCAAGTT